>CANRJK010000009.1 GCA_947630955.1 uncultured Bacilli bacterium
GTTCTTATTATCTTCCAACAGAAGTTAGCAAATATGACATTATTATCTACTTCACCTCGGTAATAATGAATTGGATATTTTTCATCTTTTGTTGCATATAATTCATATACTCCTTTACCATTTGTATCTGATGATATCTGTGAGAAGTCTATACCATTGGCATTACTTACATATCTACTACTAACGTTATCCATCTCCGATATATGATGCATCATATCATACAACGTTCCATCGGGTATGTAATCTTTTAAGACATTTAGATCGGCTGTTACTTTTAAGTTAGACTGTAAGGCACTATACCCGATACTGCTTGTTAATGTTACTACAAAGATTACAAATAACACAATCATATTTTTATTCTTTCCTCGTTTCATATTGTCCTCCAATTGTGTCCTTAAGTAAAATACTTAAGGACAACCAATTTATTGATTTTAAAGAACAAATGAACAATTTATTAATTTTAAAAAGAAAACTTTTAAATTTCCTATTGATAGAAAAAAGGCTTTACTTATAAGGCTAAAAATGGTATCATTTTATTAATGATAGTTGACTTAAGTATTTTACTTAGGGGCAATTTTAAATATTAAAAATCACATTGTTTCATTATTTCAATGTGATTTTTTGTTATTGGGCTACAATATATGGATTATTACTGGTTCCTATTCCTGTTACTTGGATATTAATTTTGAGACTTATAACTGGGCGAATACCACCACTATAATTATGCACTCGAGCATCATCTAAATAACCTTTTAAATCAACATTCCATGCACGAGCTTCAGTTGCATTAAAATTAAAAGGTGACATACTCCAATACCATTGATTTGTATATAAATAATACATGCTATTATCTACATTACATACCCCGCCAGCATATGATACTTCATCAATTGTTATTAGTCCTACGGGATATGTTAGTTTTTTATTTGCTACTGTAAATTTATCTTCTTCCCTTGGACACACTAAACTTGGTGTTTTACTACTGTAATTTCTACTTAATGGTCCATAAGATATAATACTTTCCGATTGTCTTGATATACTTCGATCGTTACAAAAGGTTGTATCTTCTAAATGGTTTGAATATTTACTTTCAATATTTTCTTCATACCAGTTATCTATTTTCGTTTTTATGGTACTATCTACTTCATCATTGTCATATTTATATCCGACATATTTTGCTTCGTCATAATTTTCATTATATGCTGAAGCCCCTATTTGAGTTTTTGAACCAGCAGTATTTGTACATTTATCATCACTTGTTGGACTTCCATTATAAATTATCTTTACTCCTCCTGTTTCCGTAGTTCTGATTATTTTCCAACAGAAGTTTGCAAATATGATATTGTTATCTGTTACGGCTCCTCTATAATAATAAACCGGATATTTATCACTTGCTGTTGTATGTAACTCATATATTCCTTTTCCATTCGTATCTGATGATATCTGACTAAAATCAATTCCAGTTTCGGATTCTACATATTCACTTTTTACATTATCAAGTACTGATTTTGACTTTATTACATTATATAATGACCTAGTTATCGGTGTTATTAAATATGGAGTATCTTTGCTACCATTTCCACTTAGATATCTTGTATCATGTTTTAGTGAAACAACTGGGCGAATGGTAGGGCTGAAGACAACGTGGCTGTTGATTAGAAGACCGGTATTAGCAACATCCAAAACACGAGTTGTTCCATTCTCAGAATTGGAAGGTGTCATCGTCCAATACCACTCTCCAGTATATAAATGATATATGTTATTTTCTATACCCCATACTCCTCCGGCATAAACTACTTCATCTGCTGTTATTAATCCTACTGGATACGTTAATTTACCATTGGCTACTGTGAATTTATCACTATCCTGTGGGCACTTCAAACTTGGTTTTTTATTATTACGATTTCTATCGTATGCTCCGTAATAAATATCGTTTCCTGACATTCTTGAACTTCTATCAACACAGAAGATTGTGTCTTCTAGATAATTTGAATATTTATCTTCAATATTTTCTTTATACCAATTATCTACTTTTTTCTTGATAATACTATCAACTTCATCATTATCATATTTATATCCCGCATATTTTGCTTCTTCATAACTGCTATTATATGGTGAGGCTCCTATACTTGCATCGGTTCCTGTATTATTACACTTACCGTCAGCACTTGGTTTCCCATCGTATATTAGTTTTACTCCTCCGGTTTCCGTAGTTCTTATTATTTTCCAACAAAAATTGGCAAATATGACATTATTATCTACTTCACCACGATAATAATGAATAGGATATTTTTCAGTTGCTGTTGTATGTAGTTCATACACTCCTTTACCATTTGTATCGGATGATATTTGTGAGAAGTCTATCCCACTAGGGCTACTTACATACTTACTACTTGTATTATCCATCTCCGATATATGATGCATCATATCATATAGTGTTCCATCTGGTATATAATCTTTTAAGACATTTAAATCTGCTGTTACTTTTAAATTTGATTGTAAGGCACTATATCCTATACTACTTGTTAACGTCACTATAAAAATTACTACTAATACCATCATGTTTTTATTTTTTATCTTTCGCATTTTACCCTCCAACTGTGTCCTTAAGTAAGTTACTTAAGGACAAGTAATTTGTTGATTTTAAAGAGCAAATCGCTAATTTGTTAGTTTTAAAAATAAAGTTTTTAAAATCTCTAGTGCTATAAAAAAGTCTTTACTTATAAGACTAAAAATGGTATTATTTTATTAGTAATAGTTGACTTAAGTAACTTACTTAGGGACTTTTAGACAATAAAAAAATCGCACTGAATTGAATGCCAATGCGATTTTTTATTTACTACCTAAAATTCAATTTTTTCAGAAATATAGTTGATTAATTCATCTAATTTAACTACCTCTTGTTCCATTGTATCGCGATTTCTTACTGTTACTGTTTGATTATTTAATGTATCATCATCAACTGTTATACAAAACGGAGTACCTATTACATCCTCTCTTCTATAGCGTTTACCAATATTTCCAGATTCATCATAGGCAGTCATAAATTTTTTAGATAAATCATTATATATCTGAGTAGCTTTTTCACTATGCAATTTTTTAACAAGAGGAAGTACTGCTACCTTATATGGAGCAAGGAATGGATGAAGTTTTAAAACTTCTCTAGTTGTACCATCTTCTAGTGTATCTACTTCGTATGCATCACAAAGAATAGTTAAAACTAATCTTTCAACACCAAGTGATGGTTCAATAACGTATGGTATATATTTTTCATTTGTTTCAGGGTCTAAATAACTCATACTATTACCTGAAAATTTTTCATGTTGTTTTAAATCATAATCAGTTCTACTTGCTATACCCCATAACTCTCCCCAACCAAATGGAAATTTATACTCTATATCTGTAGTAGCATTACTGTAAAAACTAAGTTCTTCTTTAGAATGATCTCTTAACCTTAAATTTTCCTCTTTTATTCCAAGTGATAATAAGAAGTTTTTACAATATTCTTTATAATGTTTAAACCAATCTAATTCTGTACCAGGCTTACAAAAGAATTCTAACTCCATTTGTTCAAATTCTCTAACTCTGAATATAAAATTACCTGGTGTTATTTCATTTCTAAAACTTTTACCTACCTGACCAACGCCAAATGGCAACTTAAGTCTTAAACTTCTTTGAACATTTAAGAAATTAGTGAAGATACCTTGAGCTGTTTCTGGTCTTAAATAAATTGTACTCTTAGAATCCTCTGTTACACCTTGAAAGGTCTTAAACATAAGGTTAAATTCTCTTATGTCTGTAAAATCACTTTTGCCACATTTCGGACAAACTATATTATGCTCTTTAATATAATCAATAAGGTCACTATGACTCATAGCTCCTGCATCAGCATATCCACTATCTTCCACTAATTTATCAGCTCTATGACGAGTTTTACAAGATTTACAATCAATTAATGGATCTGAAAATGTAGATAAATGACCGGATGCTTCCCATACTTTTGGATTCATAAGAATAGCACTATCAAGTCCAACATTATTAGGATCTTCTTGTACAAACTTTTTAAGCCATGCTTTTTTTACATTATTTTTAAGTTCAGAACCAAGTGGTCCAAAATCCCAGGTATTAGCAAGACCTCCATAAATTTCACTTCCTTGAAAAATAAAACCATATGTTTTACATAAATTAACTAATTTTTCCATTGTTATTTTTTCCATAATATCCACCTTTCTAATAAAAAAACTCCTAAAATAGTTATAGGGACGAAATAATCCGCGGTTCCACCCTACTTATTCTAGAAGAATCTCTTTATAATATATTACTCGAGGTTGCCAAGCCCGTCATCGTATTTATCAAATCTATAACAATAACTAGATTATAATACCAAAAAATTTGAATGTCAATTATTTTTATTTTATTATTTTACATATTTTTTAAGTTATTTAAAAAGCTTTTAGACTTTAAATATAAGCCAGTATATCGATCATAATAATTATCTAAAAAGTCATTTATTTGTTTTGTAATATCACTTGATACGTCAATATTGTCTATTTTTCCAATATCAACATAGTAATACATTCTAATGAGTTTAATAGCTTTACTTGGAATAATCGGTTCATTTAAACGACAATTAGAACACAAATAACCACCACGATCACTAGATAAAGTAACAATATTTGAAGTACTACCACAATCAACGCAACGATCCAAAACAGGTAAAACGCCGAGATTATCTAGATACTTTAATTCTAAAATATTAGTAATTACATCAGCATTAAAACCATCATTTATTTTAATTAAAGCTGAAATTAAGTTACTAAAAACATTTTTATCACTACCATGTCTTACGACTTGGCTTGCAAGATCAATTAAATAACTAGCATAACTTATTAAGTCAATATTTTTTCTAATATTATTAAAATTATTTAAAATACTTACTTCTTTTAATATTGATAGTTTGTCTTTTTTATAGTAAATGTTAAATACACCATAAGTTAATTTACAAGAAACACTTCTTAATGGGCTTTTTAAAGATCTAGCGCCTTTAGCCATTATACCAATTATTCCTTTTTCTTCAGTAAGAATGTTAATTATTTTACTTTTTTCACCATAATTTTGTTCACTGATAACAATACCTGTTAATTGCTCATACATCGTCTTCAACTTCTTCAAAACGATATTCTTGTTTCACTTCAGGATATTTTTCTTTATCAACTTTGGAAACAAATAAATTATATGGGCGAACCCAAGTTTGGCCATCATGCATATAAACAACCATATCCTCTAAAGTTTCTGAGTGTTTAGCAATAGCAATAACATCGACAATCATTCCTTTAAAATGACGATATTTTTTTCCTACTTCTACTTTCATTTTATTCCTTTCTAAAAAAAGAGCTATTATCAACTAATTCAAAACGGTATTTTTGTTCATAATCAGGATTATCATTTAAGGCATTAAATAAATCGTAAGGACGAACCCAAATTTTATGATCGGACGCTAAAGACTCATAAACAACTAACTGTCTTGGTTTGTTATTAACACTTTCCATTGTATCATTACCAATACAGATAACGCGGTAATAATTACCACTAACATGTCTATATGTCTTTCCTACTATTATATTCCTTTCCATCAGCACTACTCCTCAAACATTCCTTATATTTTATGTAATATTCTATTTTTCCTGTATGTATAAAAAGAGTCCACAATAAATCTTTCATAGTATCACCTACTATATTTTGTTCTTCTTTTTATTTTTTTATTCCATAAAATCATTAAAACCATATTCAGTTAAGTATTTTTCTTTATCACGCCAATCTTTTACCGTTTTAACTCTTAATTCCAAATAAATTTTTTTATTCAATAATTTTTCTATTTCTTTTCGTGATTTAATACCAATTTCTTTAATCATTTGTCCTTGTTTTCCTATAATTATTTTCTTTAAAGAATCGCGGTCAACTATAATATCAATATAAATAGTATCGCTATTTTTACTAGTTTCTACCATTTTGGTTTGACAAGTTATTGAATGTGGTACTTCTTGTTCAGTCAAATTCATAACTTTTTCTCTTACAATTTCTGCCATTATAAATTCCAATGATTTATTAGTAATATCCTTTTTATCATAATACTGAATTTCATCTGGTAAAAATTTTTCTATGACTTTGATTAATTCTTCAATATTGTCTTTTTTTAAAGCTGATAGTGGAACTATATCACTAAAATCATATAAATCTTTATATTCAATTATTTTTTTTAGAATTTCTTCTTTAGTTAACTTGTCTATTTTGTTAATAACCAAAATAACAGGTTTAGCAATTTCTTTTAGTTTTTCTATTACAAAAAGGTCCCCTTTTCCTAGTTTTTCACTAGCATCAACTAAAAAGAGCAAAATATCTGTATCTTCCATACTATAATAAGCTTGTTTATTTAAAGTTTGACCTAATTTAGTATTAGGTTTATGAATACCTGGTGTATCAACAAAGACAATTTGCATATCGGCAGTATTATAAATACCTTGTATAATATTTCTCGTTGTCTGAGGTTTTGATGTTGTAATAGCAACCTTTTTACCAATAATATTATTAATTAAAGTACTCTTACCTACATTAGGACGTCCAATGATACCAACAAAACCACTACGCATTATTTTAAATCCTCATTACTAAAAGGATAAGGACAAAGTTGCGCTACAGTATATTCTTTAAATTCACCTGTATTAGCATAACATCTAACAGTAGCATCTAATGGAAATAATTCAAGTAACATCTGCCTACAAACAAAGCAAGGTGATGATATTTTCCCGCTTGCTACCATAATATTAATTTCTTTAAATTCTCCTTTTTTAACACCTGATGTTAAAGCACTAAAAATTGCGACACGTTCAGCGCAAGCACCAGCTCGGTAACTTGCATCTTCAACATTAACTCCCTTAAATTCTCTTCCATCTTTAGTTACAACAATAGCTGACACAGGGAAATTAGAATATGGACTATAACTATTTTTTAATAATTCTAATAACTTCTCTTTCATTAATCCTCCTATAATCCTAAAAAACTAATAATTTTGGGAATGTAAATAAGTCCTATTGCAATAATCAAAGCAATTGATATTGTAAAGGTTGCAGCACTAGCTGAATCCTTAGCAATCTTAACAAATTTATTGTACTCTGGTGAAACTAAATCACAGATAGCTTCAATAGCCGTATTTAATAATTCAATTGAAAGCATAACTAATAAAATAAAAATGATAAAAAGCCATTCGACAATTGCTAAATCCATTGTTAAACCACCAAGAATAATAACAACCGCTACAACTAAATGTACAATAGCACTTCTTTCATAACGATAAAAATGAATAAAGCCATCAAAAGAATATTTCATGACATTTAAAAGAGCTTTTAGACTAAAATCTTTTTTATTTCTTTTTTTAATCTCTTTTGATTCCATAGGCATTTAAAATCCTTTCTTGCAATTCAAACATTATTTTTTCCTCATTGCTATCCATATGATCATAACCTAAAAGATGCAGCAGTCCATGAACACTTAAAAAGCATAACTCTCTTAACAAAGAATGTCCATATTCATTAGCTTGCTTAATTGCCATATCAATTGATATATATATATCTCCAAGTACTCGTTGTGGTAACTTAATAAAAGTATCATCATCTTCTAAAGCAAAAGATATAACATCTGTTGGTCGGTCGATATTGCGATATTTTTTATTAAGCTCATGGATTTCATCATTATCCACGATAATTACATTAAAAATAACATCATCTAATTTTTGATAATTTGCTGCAAAATTAATAAATGATTTTAATTCATCTAATTCTTTAATTTCTTTATTTGTTTTTTTTATTAATTCTATACTATTCATATTAACCTCTAAATCACTACAATTATATCTTTTTTAAAAGGAAAAAGCAAACTAGATAGTTTACTTTCGATTAAAGCTATACACAAAAGAAAAAAGAAAATAACCAATTACGCCACCAATGATATTTAATATAACATCGTCAATGTCAAAAACCCGTCCTATTTGTGTCTGAATTAATTCAATTGTAACAGAAACAATTAAAGTTATTATAAATATCCATCTTAATTTTATTTCTCGCAAAAGATAAGAGGTGAAAAAACCAAATGGTATAAACATAAGTAAGTTTCCAATAACATTTTTAAAGAAAAGTCTGCTACCCAAAGGATATCTAAACATTTCTTTAAAAGGAATTATATTATAGCCAGAAATATTTTTACCATCGATATCTTGAAAAGTTACAACATAAAACAGTGACATAATGTAAAGAATAAATAAAAACATAAAAATTTCTTTGTGAAAAACAATAGTTTGTCTGTTTTTTATCAAATAAGCAACGCGCAAAACAATTGTAATAACGCTACATATAATCATCATCGGCCAAATTTGAACAAAAATTTTTTCAATTGTATTTCGCATTTATTCCACTTCTTTCACTGGTTTTATCTCTTGATAATCTGTAATATCTTCACAAATACTAAAAAAGATTTTCATTTCAACTCCCTTAGCAATTATCTTACTATCTAAAACACGATGTGAAATGATATATTCATTATCTTTTAAAGTTTTTTTCATCTTATCATAAGCTAACGCAATAGCTTTGAGTTTAGCTTGTTCAATAACATTCATTCCTGTTGTTATGACAACTTCTTCCTGAAATTGTTTAACTAGTGTGATCGGTAAAATGTTATTTTTAAGCAAAATATCCTCTTTAACTATTTTATCATTAAATGGATGAAAATTAAACAAATCGATTGTTTTATTCAAAAACTTGACACTATAAACCGTTTTACTTTTACCTGTCTTTTTTTCTTCATAGTAATTAAAAGGATAAGTAACTTTCGTAATATACCAAACTTCACCATATACTTTGCCTTTAGCAGCAACAGTTTTCTTTATTTTGTCATTAGTATGGATATATCCACTAATTATAATATCTCCTTTTTTTACATAAGAATACTTATTTTTGACGATTTGTCCAGAAGAGGCGAAAACACTTTCAATAATGGCATTCTTTTTAGCAATCACATGTCTATAATTTGTTTTCTTTTGTTGGTTTTTAACAACTCTCGGTTCATATCTTATAACATATTTAGTACCAACTTTTTCGATTTCTATCCATTCAATTTCATCATGATATTTTTTTAAAATATCCGTTTTCACTTTTTGAAGATAACGATAATCCTTTTGAAAATGATATTTACTTATCTCATAGGTTTCTAAAGTTTTACTAAGACGTTGTTTTAACTGTTCATCATTGGTGACAATTTGTACATCAAAAATAACTTTACTTAAAATGTACACCATGATTATACATAATAAAATCATAATTAGCACGTGGTAATATTTAAAAAATTGTCTCTTCTTTTTTTCTATACCTTGATATTTGATAATACTTATATGATAAATGGTATTTAGTTTAAGCATTTTTTCATAATCTTTATAATTAATAATAATTTCTATTTGTTCTTCATTTATTTTTTTTAAGTCTATAATATCAATTTTGTTTTTATGCAATCTTAAAATAAAACGTTCAGGATTTTTACCAGTTATTTTAATTAAAACTCTACTTTGCATCATATCAATAAATTTATTTTTCATAAATCACCTAAATTCAATATTTATAAGTTGTCCTTTAATTAAAATCTCACTTTCTAATAATTTAGATATTATTAAATTATTACCATTAATAGTTAATGAACCTTTGTTATACTTCAAAATAATTTTGCTTTCGCTAAAAGAAATAATTTCTGTATAGTTTAAAATATTAATCATATTATTTACTATCAATAATTGAAAGTCATGATTATATATATATTCTTTCAGCACATTATCACCTATTTAAATATATTCACAAAAAAAAGGACTATGTCCTTAATCACGTGCTTTAAACAATAAACCAAAAACAAAAGAAAAGACGATAGCTGACACAATTCCAGCTGAAGTTAAATCAAACATTCCAGTAAAAATACCAACAGCTCCAAATTGATTAACCGTATCCATTACTCCATGAATTAATAAATGACCAAAACTCGTTATTGGTACTAAAGCACCCCCACCAGCCCATAAAATAAATTTATCATATATGTTAAATGCATCTAAAAACGATCCTATTACGACAAATAAACTGGTTATATGTCCGGGGGTTAATTTGGTGTTATCTAAAATTAACTGACCAATTAAACATACTATTCCCGCAAAAATAAAAGCATTAAAGTATATCATCTGTTACCTCCAAACTAATAGCATGGCTGATACTAGGAATTGATAATTTTTGATTAACCATTGAAGGTGATAATAACGCACCAGTTGCAACCAATAAAACTCTCCCTAATTCACCTTTCAACATTTTTTCATATATATAACTATTAAAAACTAATGGTAAACAAGCAGGTCCACTTCCCCCAGCATAAACAGGTTGTTTTTCTAAATCATATATCATACAAGCTGTATCGTTGTAATTTTTAAGTTTTATATTATATTCTGTTTTCATATAATCAACTAAAATTTTTTTACCATAAACACCTAAATCTCCCGTTAAAATCAAATCATAATAACTAGCTTCTCTTTTTAAGTTTTTTAAATGATTATGAATAGTTACAGCTGCACTTGGTGCCATAACAGCTCCCATATTAAAAGAATCTGTGACACCTAAATCTGTTACAATACCAATAGTGGCGCTTTCAACTTTAATTTTACTTTTTTTACTACTAAGTAAAAAGCTTGCTGCTCCTGTAGTTGTAAAAGTAGTTGTTTTCTTCTTTGGTCCACCATATTCAACTGGTTGGCGAAATTGTTTTTCAGCACCATTATTATGTGATGAAGTACTAATAAGACAGTTGCGAATTTGTTCCTTGTCAACCATATTACTGCCAATAATTAAACCTAAAACACTAGTTGAACATGCCGAATAAATACCTATTAAAGGAATTCCTATTGAAGCACTTGCATAATTAGTTGAAACAATCTGGTTTAATAGATCACCCGAAATATGTAAGTCAATATCATTTTTTAATTTATTAGCTTTATATAAAACCATATCTACACTATCTATTAACATTCTGCATTCAGCTTGTTCCCAAGTCTTAGTACCACAATAAAAATCATTATAAACTTTATCATAATAGCGACCTAA
The DNA here is from genome assembly GCA_947630955.1 of uncultured Bacilli bacterium. Taxonomy (GTDB): domain Bacteria; phylum Bacillota_I; class Bacilli_A; order RF39; family UBA660; genus UBA5578. Next base: position 11,172 of record CANRJK010000009.1, read on the forward strand.
AGGTCCATTATTTTCATATGGCCCAGCAATGGTACTAACTTCATTTAAATAAACATTTTCATATTTAAAAGTCATTTTATCACCCCATAATTATAATCCTTAACAAGCCAAAAAAATAAGCACTAACAACGCCACACATAATAACAGTTCCAGCTAATTTAAACATATTAGCACCCATACCTGTTACAATCCCCTCTTTTTTATATTCTAAAGTTGCACTCATCATTGAATGAGCAAAACCTGTAATAGGAATAATTAAGCCACACTTAGCAAAAGAAACGAATTTATCAAAAAAACCTAAACAAGTTAAAAAGCAACCTAGAAAAACTAAGGTTATAATCATAAAAACACTAGCTTCTTTAGTTGGAATATTTAAAAAATATGAATATAAATCGATAAGAATTTGTCCAAAAACACCAACCAAACCTCCAACCAAAAAGGCAATAATAGCATTATACAAGCGATTTTCTTTAGGTGTATATTTCGCTACTAATTCCTTATATTTATTTTTATCCATAAAAAACCTCCTATTCCTATTATGGAATAAGAGTTTTTTTTTATACTTTGTTTATAATAGATATAGTTAATTAAAAAAATTTATTGAAGGTAATAATCCAATTTTAGAAATTAAAATTATAAAAAAATCGTAGTTGTTAATAATATCTTTATTTTTTCTTTTTTTTATGTTATAATTCTAAATGTATTGTTAATTGTCTCCTTAGCTCAGCTGGTAGAGCAATTGACTCTTAATCAATGGGTCTAGGGTTCGAATCCCTAAGGGGACACCATTTGAAAAATAAAAAAGATAGTTAATATCTTTTTTTATTTTACCTCTTTTTAAATATTAATTTGCAATTAAAAAAGAGATTATCTCTTTTTCAATATACCATCTTTTAGTAAATCTAGTAAGTATGTATTCTGTTTAGCTGTTCCCTCATAATTTAAAACATCATTATATAAAGCTATCTTTTCTCTATTTTCGTATGAACTATCAACACCAATACTATTTAGGGCATCAACTAAGGAATCACCTTGATAATCAGTTTTTGGATAATAAATATTTTCTTTTTTAAAACCATTTAATTGTTTATCTATCATTATTTTAGGATAATCTTTGTATGCATAATCTTTATCACAATCAACATTAGCAATAGGACGACTCTTACCACCAGCAAATTGCCACATGCCACCACGAGGATAAGTTGGACGAATATTTACCCAGTCAGCCACCCATTTATCATAACGGTCTAACTCGGATGTTTCGATGTAGTTTTCAAACCAGTTAACAGAGGCATAAATAGATACATAATAACCCCTTTCTTCTAGATATTCGCAAAAGCCTTTAATAGCGTCAGTAATAGCTCTTTTTCCAGCTTTTCTTTGATAAAGATTATCTTCAACATCAATAGCAATTGGATATTCAAAACGTTTACCTCTTAAACATGTTTGATACATAAAAATAGCTTCTCTTCTTCCTAATTCATAGGAAGTAGCTCTTGAGTACCAATAAGCGCCAACACCAATTCCTTCTTCCTTAGCGTGACGATAATTTTCCTCAAATCTTGGATCAATTGTTTTGGATACACCATTATCACCATCAGTAAATCCTGCTCTTAATATTGCAAACTTAACTCCTTCTTTTTTAGCTTTGGCAAAGTCAAAATCACCTTGATACGATGATATGTCAATACCAAATGTTTGATTCACAAAATCACCTTCTTTCACTACATAATATTCAATATAAAAATGCCCGCAAAGTTTTAAAACACAAAAAAGTTAAAATGTAAATAAGAGGTGATAAAAAATTTCAAAATAAAAAACCTTATAAATAAGGCTTTAATAACAAATTGGTGACCCGTACGGGATTTGAACCCATAAATGCATGCGTGAAAGGCATGTGTGTTAACCGTTTCACCAACGGGCCATAATGGTGGGCCTGAATGGACTTGAACCATCGACCTCACGCTTATCAGGCGTGCGCTCTAACCAGCTGAGCTACAGGCCCATTACGAGTCATGACATTTGTCAATGACTATTCAAGTATATCTTATTTTTCGTCATTTGGCAATAGTTTTTGAGTATTTTTTTAATTTTTTCCTTTTAATTTAGTCACAACTATAACCATTATCTACTGATGATTTTCTAGCATCTTCGTAATTCACAAAACTTGGCGTTCCTAATTTATTTTGTCCCTCACGTTTATTATATGTGATAATTGTAACAAGTAACCTATTTTTCCCTTTAGTTAAGTTAGTATCGACATTATCATACTTATAATCAGTTTCTAATGATTTACTATAAGCATTATACATATCATCATAATAATCCATATAAGCATCACTTACAGTGATATCAGTATGATAGATAATAGTATCTATTTCATTACCATCAAAATAATAAATGTTCTTTTCTTCTTCTTTAATTTCTGTACCCTCTTCAGTTGTCGTTTTAGAACAAGTTAATTTTTTTAAATTGTCTTGTTCCTTAAATTTCATTTCTTTATAAGCAATATCATAAAGTGATTCTGTTTCTGTATTTGGTTTTTCATTCTTACGTCCTCTAATTATTAATGAAACAGCTAAAAAAACAATAACAACACCTATTACTACACAAGCTATTGTTACGACTTTTTGATCATTTTTATTTTTTGGAGTAAAATTCATTACTTTACTAGTTATATTACTTTTTTCAACAGCGCCAACATTATAATTTTCACTATTTTCTTTTATAATACTAGAAACTATATTTGATTTTACATCCTTATACTTTTTTATATTAGTTTTAGTGCGACTCATACACTCACCTCGCCATTGTTATAAGTATATCACATAAAGTTATAAAAAAAAAGATAATAAAACGCCTATTTACATTTTAAAATCAGTCTAATCATCTCTTCAGCACTAAATGATAAAGCATTATCTTTTAATTTAATAATACCAAATGGTCGAGCTTCAATTTTTGGAACCACATCCAAAATAAATAGTTCTTTATTTTCTAATTCTTGTTTAATATATTGTTTTGTTACAAAACCAATACCATAACCTATTTTAACAAATTCAATCAACAAATTTGAACTTGCAATATTCATAATACTTTTTACTTTGACATTATTTTCTTCAAAATATTGTTCAGCTAATTTTCTAGAATTAGATGGAACTTTCTGCAAAAGAATAGGGTATTCTAATAGCTGTTCTAAGTCTATTTTTTTATTTAGTAATTCTTTATAATCCTTATTGACAACAAATACATCTTCTAACTCTCCAAGGCTAATATAGTCTAAATCTTTTTCTTCTTCATCAACCATTTTTGCGACAATAAAGTCAATTTTACCTTCACGTAAAGATTCTTTTAATTGTGATGTTGGATCAGTACTTATCTCAATAGTAATATTAGGATAAAGTTTATGAAATATTTCAATATATTTAAATAAATATTTTTTAGCTAAAGTTGTACTAATACCAATTTTCAGTGTACCTTTATCCAATTTTTTCAAATTTTCAACTTCACGTTCAGCTTTATTAATTAAATCAATAGCTTGTTTAATGTATAAGAAAATCTTTTTGCCATTCTCATTTAATATAACGCCTTTCCTTGTTCTAACAAATAATGGACCACCTAGTTGATATTCCAAATTTTGAATATGTTTGGTAACAGCAGGTTGAGAAATATTTAAGTTATTCGCAGCCTGAGTAATATTTCCTTCTTTGACAACTTCCAAAAAAATTCGATACAACTGTAAATCTACCATAAAAAACCTCCATATACGCTATTATATCATTCTTTTTCTTTTTATATCATCAACAATAGTTAAATTATCAATATTAACGTTACCATTAATTCCCGTTCCTATTTCAACATTTGGTTTTATAGATATTCCATGATAATCAGTTCCACCTGTTTCTAATAGACCAAAGAAATTAATTATTTCATCAGTTAATTTTCGTTCTGAAGGATTTAAATGAATATGTTGTTTTTCAATTGCTGTCATTCCAAGGCTAACTAAATATTTAACAATTTCGTATAATTGTTGTTTTCCTTTAGCATAACTATTCCAATGCGCTAAAGAAACGTACCCACCAGCTTCTTTGATTAGATTAACACATTCTTCCATCGTTAAGCCTTTTTTATCTTTACGAGCTTCTTCCATAATCACAATAAGATATTTATTAAAAGCTTCGTCAATTGAAGTTGCATAATTAGTTTCAATAAGTAATTTAGCAATATCAACACGACTGATATTACCAACTTTATTTACGACTTTATCAATTAGAGTTTGACTAAAACTAATATTAAAATATTTTTTTAATAAGTCTAATTGCAGATAAAAGTTATAAAGATCATCTTTTTTCTTTTTTCTAATAACTTGATTAAGACTAGGATTATTTGGGTTAAAATCGTAACCTAGAATATGCATTCTGCCATGATCAACTTTAGCCGTTAACTCTATTCCTGTAATAAAATTTAAATCTTCATCTTGTTTTTTCTTGATTAATTCCTGCATTTTTTTACTACCCATAAACTCATCATGATCTGTAATCGAAAATGTTTTTATGTTATGGTCTTTAATTAACTTATATAAACCCTTAATATCTGTGTCTCCATCTGAATATATTGAATGAATATGTAAATCTATACTAGCCATACTATCACCTCTTAATTTTATTATAAATTGCTTTTTCTATTTAGTAAAATACAAATAAAATATGATTAGTATAACTTAAAGTTATAAAAAGACTTTATACACTAAAGTCTTTTGCATCAGCCATTTTTAATAACTCTTCTTTTGGATCAAAATTATAATTATTTAAATATGCTTCTATATTTTTACCACTAGCCAACATGACAGCTAAAAAATTTATTTGTGAAGCATCATATAATTCACTAGCAAATTTAGATATATCAACACCCATTTTATGAGCGATAACATAAGCTTTTATTTGTTCATCTTGATAATCATCAATATTTATAATGCCTTTTAAATTATCTTTAGCATATTGTTTATAGTAGGATATAGTTGTATCTTCAATTATTTCTTCATCAGCTGATTCGTTAAAAGTTTCTTCTTGTTGTTTATCATTTAGATTAATATCAACAGTAAAAGGCTTAAAAGTAATATCGGTAACTTTCTCATCACCGATTAAGTTTTGACGAGCTAAACTATAAGCCTCAGGATAACTTAGATTTGGTCTTGAAGCCATTAAAATTAAGGCATCATTGCGTATATTATCTATTAATTCAACATTTTCAATCGTTTTCATTTATCTCTCCTTATAATTACATTTTCCACAACATTTCATTTCAATTGGAATAATTCGGTTACAACCAGGACATTTTTTTATGTGTGCCATATGATGTTTATTAAAAAATTTTCTTCTTTTAACTATATAGATATAATTAGGTATTAACCAAATGATAATTCCTATAACATATTCAACAATAATAAATGATATATTATGTATTTGATATTTTCTAATAATATTTATTCCCATTGAAAAAAGACTAATAAAAATAAATATAAATAATAAATAGTAAGCTTGATATTTTCGTTTAAAAAGAAAATAAAAAGTTATTAAACTAAATATAATATTTAAGATAGTAGGAAGTAATATATATATATTTACTCCACTAAATAAGGTTACTACATTTGCAAGTAAATAAAAAGGTAAATAAACAAATGTTATGAAGTCTAACCAACTGGTTGATGGCATTTTTTTCATAATCATCACCTATTTTCATAATAAGTATATCACATTTTATTTAAAAAGAAAAAGAACATTATGTTCTATAAGTTAACATTATGATAAACACGTTGAACATCTTCAACTGTATCTAGCATTGTCAGTAATTTATTAAATGTTTCTTTATCTTCTTCAGATAAATCAATTTTTTCTTTAGCAATCCAAGTTATTTCATCAATATCAAATTCAACATTTGGTAATTTTTTTTCAATGGCTGTTTTAATATCATATAAAGCTGTTGGTTGGCCATATATTAAAATAGTTCCATCTTCATTTTCAATATCATCGATATCAACGCCTGCTTCTATTAAAGCTTCTAAAGCCTCATCTTCTGACAATCCTTTAAAACCAACAACACAGACATTATCATACATATAACTAACACTATTTATAGCGCCTAATTTCGTATGAGTTTTATTAATAACAGCTCTAATGTCACTAACTGTTCGATTTAAATTATCAGTTAGACAGTCAATTATTAAAGTTGAACCAGCTGGTCCAAAAACTTCGTATTTAGTGTTTTCATAAGATTCATCGGCACCACTATTTACTTTATCAATAGCCCTTTTAATAATATCGGCTGGCACTTGCTCTTTTTTGGCTTTATCGACTAATCTTTTTAGTGATGCATTAGCATCAGTACTAGTTCCACCCATTTTAGCAGCTTGATATATTTCACGAGCATACATTGAATATATTTTTCCTTTAGCAGCTCCGTTTTTTTGCTTACTAGCAGCTATATTAGGATATCTTCCCATATTATCCCTCTTTCTATCAACATTCTAACATAATGTTTTTTGTTCATCAACTATTTATTTAAACTTTGTGCTTTTTTCAAAGCTGACTTTGCAGCTAACTGTTCAGCTTGTTTTTTGCTATGAGCAATTCCTTTTCCATATAAAATATTATCAATTTTAACAACTACTTCAAAAGTCTTATCATGAGCTGGTCCTGTTTCATTAACAATCTCATAATCCAAACTTTTACGATCTGTTTGAACAAGTTCTTGTAAAACAGATTTATAATCTTCCGTAAAATCAATTGTTTTATTTTCAATTAAAGGAATTACTTTATCATAGATAAATTTTCTAACGACGTCAAAACCACAATCTAGAAAAATTGCACCTATAAATGACTCAAAAACATCTGCAACAATGGCTTTGTTGTGTTTACCATCACGTTCTAATTCACCTTTACCTAATTTTAAGTATTCATTTAAACCTAATAAACATGAATATTCATATAAAGCATTCTCACAAACATAACTACTTCTTAATTTAGTCATTTTACCTTCCGATTCATCAATTGTCTTATATAAATATTCACTCATAATAAGTTCTAAAACAGCATCACCTAAAAATTCTAAACGTTCATAGCTGACAATATTATTCTCATTAGCGTATGACGTATGTGTAAAGGCTTTCTCATATAAACTAATATCTTTATATGGTATCTTTAATTCTTCTAAAATCTTCATATATCTCCTTTCCGCTCATGATTATATCATAATAAATTATCAAACACAACTAGTATGAAGGGTTTCTTTTTTGATGAATATCTAGTATAATGATAGTGGTGTTAAAATGAAATACATACTTATTAAACTAATTAAATTATACCAATTAACTCCCATTTCATGGCATAATTATTGCCGGCATATTCCAACTTGTTCTAATTACGCTATTGATGCAATTTCACACTATGGGGCTTTAAAAGGTAGTTATTTATCAATTAAAAGAATATTAAGGTGTAATCCATGGGGAACTTATGGATATGACCCTGTTTTAAAGGAGCGTTGTGATGAAAAAATTTAGATTCATAATTATGTTAGTATTAATTATTTTTACAAGTGGTTGTTTTAACAAAGATTCTATGGAAAACATTGAAATAAAAACAACGGCTTATCCTATTGAATATGTAACTAATAGATTATATGAACAACATAGTGAAATATCCAGTATATATCCTAATGGTATGGAAAAAGACTATGTTGTTAGTAATAAATTATTAAAAGATTACAGTAAAGCCAAATTATTTATTTTCAATGGTAATGATCAAAAAGAAAATGAATACATGCAGAAGATGTCAAAAGATAATAAGGATTTAAAAATCATTAACGCTACAGCAAGCTTACCATATAATAACGCTATTGAAGAACTATGGTTAGATCCAATGAATTTATTAACTATAACAAATAATATCAAAAAAGGATTTCAAGAATATACAGATATTGCCTATCTACTAAATGATATTAATGAAGAATATATTAAACTTAAAAGTGAACTTGTCAAATTAGAAGCCGATTACCGTGAAATGGCTAATCGCGCTAATCAAAAAAATCTTATTGTTGGTAATGATGTATTTTTATATTTAAAAAAATATAATCTTAATGTTATATCTTTAGAAAATAGTGAAAATTTCATTCAAAAGAATATTTCAGATGCTGAAAACTTAATTAAAAATGGCGTTATTAAATTTATTTACATTCAAAAAGGAAGTAAAGAAAATAAATATATTGAAGAATTTAAAACTAAATATAATGTTAAAGTTATTGAATTAGATACTTTATATACCCTAACGGAAGAAGATCGCAAAAACAATAAAGATTACTTTTCTATCATGTATAACAATTTAGAATTATTAAAAGAACAATTATACAATTAAAAACAAACTGCTTATTTATTATGCAGCTTGTTTTTTTGTTTCCTTTTAAGTCTTAATGATTCTAATTTGTTTAAATTAATTGTTTTAATAAATAAGTTAGGAAAAGCTTTAATCAAACGACGATAAATATAGGAATTATTAAGGAAAATTTGTTTAACTTTATCTTTTATCTCATCAGTGTTATCGCCATCTAAATATTTTATTTTACCTTTTATTCCATATATTACTGTAAAAGAAGTAATAACATCAACAATAAAAACTATTAATAAAATAATGCTAATAATTAATCTACAAATAAAAGGAATTTTATTTAAAACTAAAACAAGTAAGGGGTTTACTAAACCTACAATCACAACGCCACCTATACCAAATGGTAACATTGTCTCTAAACATATCCTACCATTGATATTATATTTTAAATGGCTATAATCCCACCAGCGAGCCTTAAAAATTTTTTCTAATAAATAACTTGTAAAATACTCCAAAATAGAACAAATAAAAATTGAACCTAAAAATAAAGCTAAAAAATCATTTTCATATTTTTTTAAAAAAAGTAATAGTAAAATAGCTCCCCCACCATAAATAGGACAAATAGGACCAATTAAAAAGCCTCGATTAACCCATTTGTTAATAGCAAATTTTACATATATAATTTCAACGATAAAACCTAATAAACCATAAATAAAAAACAATAATATTAAATTAATTAAATAAGACCACATACTACCACTACCATCACTTATTATTATTTAATTTCTTCAAAGTGTCATATTGTTTATATAAATATTGAACACCATCTTCTAAATTAAAATAATGTCTAACATAAAAAATGAGAAAAATAGCTAGAATTAAACCAACTACGCAAAAAACAATATAACGCAAAGAAACTATTAAACTAATAATACACATTAAAGCATAAGCTAAAGTTACTAAAAGATGAATTTGTCTTTCATGTTGAAAAAAAGATATTTTAATCAAATGATTACTAAGTACCTCATCACTAACTTTTTTATGATCAATAATTTCATCTATCTCTTCTATATAATCATATAAGTATTCTTTCATTATCTCACCTACTAAAATTATATCAAAAAATACGTCATTATACAAAAATAAAAAACTCTTATAAAAAGAGTTAATTATCATCATGGCGGAGCAGGAGAGATTTGAACTCTCGCGCCAGTTACCCGACCTACACCCTTAGCAGGGGCGCCTCTTCAGCCTCTTGAGTACTACTCCACTTAAAGCTACATACTAATTCTATCATAAAAAAAATCTCTTTTCAAGATTTTTCTTATTTTTTTATGCAACTAATTGTTGCTTTAATTTTTCTAATACTTTATGTTCTTTTCGTGATACTTGAACTTGACTCATACCAAGTGTAGATGCTACTTCTGTCTGAGTCATATCTTCCATATAACGTTTATTTATTAAATCTAATTCCTCACTACTTAATTTGTTTAATTCTTCTTTCAGTAGTAAGGTATCATAATCTTGTTTAGTATTATCAATTTGCATATCATCGATATCTAATAAAGTATTAGTACTATTTAAAGCTTCTACTACTAGATATTCATCTATCTGTAGAAAACTAGCAATCTCTAAAGTTGTTGGCATTCGCATTAGCTTCTGAGTAAGATAAATACTTACTTTTTCAATTTGTGAATACAATTTAGATATATTACGACTTATTTTTATTCCTTTGTCTTCACGAACTAATTTCTTCATCTCACCTAAGATATACGAATAAGCATAAGTTGAAAATTTTGTATTACTACTACTGTCATAATTATTATACGCATTAATAAGACCGATACAACCAACTTGAAATAAATCTTCTTTATTAGGATAAGTTTTAAAATAACGCATTACCCCATAAATTAATTTTTCATATTCTAGTATTAATTGTTCCAATTTATCATTTTTATCGCACATAATTCATTATTTATTTCTTGCATATATCTTAATAAATTTTTTCTCTTAACTACATTATTCAAACCGCAGGCTAGACTCACCCCCTTTCTATTACGTATAATGTTATACCACTCAACAATTTTTTTAGTTGCTTGCTTATCAATTTCTTCTAATTGTTCAAAATTGAAAACAATATTATATATTCCTAAATTATAAACAATGTTTTCTAACTCATCAGATAAACATTTAATTGTATATTTATTTAAACTACCAATTAAACGAATAAATAAAATATTTTCACGATATTCCATATTATATGTAAACATAATTGCCTCCATCTATTATAAATCTACTCTCTTTTTAAAAATAATTTTGTCGAAAGATAAAGATTAAAAAAAATAATATAGCTTTCACTATATTATTATTGATTTATGATAGATTTCCTTTTATAAATTTATTATATCTTTGAATTACTCGTTTAGAACCTAATAATTTCATAATTTCATATAAATCTGGTGTTGTTGATTTACTAGTTAAGGCTACTCTTAAAACCATACTTATATCACCAACATGACCCTTATAAGCATCAGGGTTATTTTTATATTCTTTTACTTCTTTAGCATATCCTAAATCACTCGCTAATTCTTTCATCTTACTAAACCATGTTTCTTTGTCATCATCTTCACTATAATATTTATTTATATATAAGTCCAAGATTTGACTAATCTGCTCTGGATCAGATATTTTTTGAAATTCATAATGTTCGACATTATCATATAATTCATCAAACATATACCAAATTTGTGACTTAATCATACTATAACAAGCATAATCTTTACGAGGTTTTTTCTGCTCTCTTTCAATATTAAAAACATTTATACAATACTGTTTATATTTAACTAAAAGTTTAGCAAACTCACCATCGTAATCATTAGCCCATTCTAAAAGAGAATCATATACTTCTTCCGCCTTAAGATAACTAATATAATTTTTAGAAATATTATATAATTTATCGACATCAAACAAAGCACCACTAGCAGATACTTTCTTAAAATCAAATTTAAAATCATCTAGTTTTTTATCTTTATTCGCATCATACCACTGTTCAAAGTTCGTGTTAGCAATTGTCATTAAATAAAGTTTAACGGCTGCAACAGGAATCCCTTTTTCATGGTAAAAACTAACAGCGGCTTCAGGATCTTTTCGCTTGCTAAGTTTTCTTTTTTTGCCATCTTCTTCTTTCATAATTGGCGATAAATGAGCATATTTTGGTGGCTCAAATCCCATCATTTTAAACATTTGAATATGTTTTGGAAGAGAACTAACCCACTCATCACCTCTTATTACATGTGTTGTATGCATTAAATGATCATCTATAACATGTGCAAAATGATAAGTAGGTAGGCCATCCGATTTCATAATTACATCATCAATATCATTTTCTGGAAATTCTATATCGCCTCTTATCAAATCATGTACCTTTATTTTATTATCAAAAGAACCAGGCGATTTAAACCTAATTATATATGGCTCACCATTCTTTACCTTTTCTGCTATCTCATCCATTGTGAGTCTTCGACATTTAGCATATCTTCCATAATATCCTATTCTTTGTTTTCTTTTTTCTTGGATCTGTCTTGTTTCTTCTATTTGTTCATGTGAACAAAAACATGGATAAGCAAGTCCTTGCTCAATCAAATGTTTTACATAAGTCTGATATATTTCTTTTCTCTTACTTTGAATGTAAGGCCCGTACGCCCCAATTTCCTCAGTTTCACTAATCATACCTTCATCAATATCAATATCAAAATTATGAAGGTCATTAATTATACCACTAACTCCATTTTCAACTTTTCTTTTTTGATCAGTATCCTCAATTCTAAGATAAAAAACACCATTCGTATCTTTAGCTGCTTTTCTTTCTACAAACGAAGCGAAAAGCGAACCCATATGAACAAAGCCAGTTGGTGATGGAGCAAATCTCGTAACAATAGCTTTCTTATCTAAATTTCTCTTGGGATATTTTTTTTCATAATATTCAACATCAGAACTTACATTAGGTAATAATAAATCTGCTAAATCTTTGTTTGTCATAGTAACACCTCACATTAGAATTTTATCATAATTAAGGGGAATAAACAAGAAAAATAGTTAGACTCATCTAACTATTTGACTTTGTTTTTCTAAATCTAAATTATCTAACATTTGTGCGCAATATAGAGGTAGCCTATCAAGTCCAGCATAATTATCACGATTATTAAGAACCGTAACTAAACTTACTTGACGTTCGAAGTCACTTATTTCTTCAGGTGTATAATTTCCCTTTTTAGCTTGATTAGCAAAAATATCAACAAGATATTTTAAAACATCAGGGTAATTACTTGTTATTCGACGTTGATTAACTGGTGTACTTTGTCTAGTTGTCAATCCATAATTTAATAAAGCAACTATCTGTTCAGTTTTAGTCGTCGCCATTAACTTACCTCCGCTTCTAATAACTTTTTATATACTACCTCAGCATCATTATTAAAATAAGCATCAAACAAAATGTCTTTACCAATAATTCTGCTAATTAAATTAGTAGCTAACAATTCTTCTTCAAAATCACAAATTCCATCATTACCTACTAGTGTATTAGCTAACATCTCAGTAAAACCAATATTAAGAGCATACAAACTATCATTTTTATTAAAACCATAATAATTGTCGCAAGAAGCTATTAAACCTAAAAGACCTTTCATCATTAAATGTCTAGCATCATAATCTCCTTCTAAACTCTTTCTACTTAATAGAATTTCATTATTAACAGGATCATAAACAACAGGCCCACGACGCTCATATATGGTAATCTTCCCCACTTTTACATTCTTTATTTTTTCTTTTAATGTTTCTAAACTTACGTTTGGAAATGTTTGATGGAAAAGGATAATTAACTGTAACATTTCATCTTTAACTTCAGGTGTTAAAGATTGATTATTAGATAGATTAGTCTTTATTTCATCTAACTTATCCATTGATATCACCTTCACCTATTTAACATTATACCATAATTTTAATTTTTGGAATAGTTTTTACTTATTTTTTTTCTTTTTTGTTAAATGAAAAAGTAAATTGCGTTCAAAGACAAAGAAGTGAAACTTAGTCTTTCAATAAATTTAGTCAAGGAA
>CANRJK010000010.1 GCA_947630955.1 uncultured Bacilli bacterium
TTGACTAAACAAAAATCGTTGAAAGACTTAATTTCTGTTGGATATACTTTATAGACATTTCTTTTTTCAATTAATAAGAATCTATTAGATTCTTTTTTTCTAGACATTATTTGTTTCGTGTTGTAAAATATAGTTGTTGAGGTGTTGGATATGAAAAAAATTGAAAATAGTTGTTTATCCATTAAAGATGTCAATAAACAAGTTGAATTATATGGCTTTGTCGGTAAAAAGAGAAATTTAGGTGGTTTAATCTTTATTGACTTACGTGATCGTAGTGGTATTATTCAATTAGTTATTCGTCCCGAAGATAGTGCTTATGAATTAGCTGAATCTTTGCATAATGAATATGTTATTAAAGTTATTGGAACAGTTTGTGAAAGAGAAAACAAAAACACAAAAATCGCTACTGGAGAAATAGAAGTCTTAGTTAAAGAGTTGTTTTTACTAAATACAGCTTTAGAAACACCTTTTACTATTAGTGATGAGACAACAGCCTTAGAAGATACAAGATTAAAATATCGCTATTTAGACTTAAGACGAAATTATTTACAAAATAATTTAAAAACAAGACATAAAATAACAATGGCTGCAAGAGAGTATTTAGATAGTATTGGTTTTTTAGAAGTTGAAACACCAGTTCTTTGTAAATCAACACCAGAAGGTGCACGTGACTATTTAGTTCCTTCTAGAGTTAATGATGGAAAATTTTATGCTTTACCCCAATCACCACAAATCTTTAAGCAATTGTTGATGGTTGGCGGAATTGAAAAATATTTTCAGATTGCTAAATGTTTTCGTGATGAAGATTTAAGAGCTGATCGTCAACCAGAATTCACACAAATAGATATTGAAGCCAGCTATGTTGATGAAGACGATATTATGACGATTGGTGAAAATCTTGTTGCCTATATTTTTAAAAAAGTAAAAAATGTTGATATTAAATTACCATTATCTAGAATGACTTATCATGAAGCTATGGAAAAATATGGAACCGATAAACCAGATTTACGCTTTGAAATGCCAATAAAAGATATTACAGATATTTTTGGTAATACTAATTTAAGTTTTATTGCTGATATTGTTAAAACAGGTGGAATTGTTAACGCTATTGTTTTAAATGATTGTGCTGATAAATATTCTAGGAAAGAGCTTGATAAACTTACCGATTATGTAAAAACTTATAAGGCTTCAGGTTTAGCTTTTATCAAAGTAGAAGAAACACTAACAGGAAGTATTGCTAAAAATTTAACAGATAAAGAAATTAGTGAACTTTCAAAGAAACTTAATTTACAAAAAAATGATTTAGTTCTTATTGTTTGTGGTAAATATTCAGTTGTTAAAACAAGTCTAGGAGCTTTAAGATGTAAGTTAGGTAAAGATTTAAATTTAATAAAAGATAATGATTACAAATTACTATGGATTGTTGATTTTCCAACTTTTGAATATAGCGAAGAAGAGGGGCGTTATGTATCTTGTCATCATCCTTTTACAGCTCCTAAAGATGAGGATTTGGATAAGTTAATCGATGATAAGGCTAACTGCTACTCTAAAGCCTACGATATTGTTATTAATGGCTATGAAGCTGGTGGTGGAAGTATAAGAATTCATGATCAGCAAGTTCAGTCTAAAGTGTTTGAATCTTTAGGTTTAACGGAAGAACAGATAAGTGATAAATTTGGTTTCTTTGTTGAAGCATTAAAATACGGAACACCTCCACATGGTGGTATGGCTTTTGGACTTGACCGTTTAACTATGCTTTTAACCAAAACCGATAATATCCGTGATGTTATTGCTTTTCCTAAGACAGCTTCTGCATCTTGCTTAATGAGTGAAGCACCAAATACTGTTTCTGATAGTCAGTTAAAAGAATTACACATTAAGCTAGATAAGTAAATATTGCTAATAAAAGCTAAAAGTCAAAGATACTTTGGCTTTTTTTCTTGAATTGCTTGCAATTTTATGTTAAACTATTTATATAGAATAGTGGGGATGGTAATGTGACTAGCATAATCATTGGTTTTCTTAAATTTATTCAAGAAAACTTTGTTCTTTTAACATCTATATTATTGATTTTTTATGTAGTCATATCAACATCATTATATTTTATTTATCAAAAGGTTGACGTTGATAGTAAAAAAGCTTTAATTCCTATTTTAAACATTGTATATCTTTTGAAAATAGTTAGCTTACCCAGGTGGATGATTTTATTAATATTTGTTCCTTATATTAATTTTATTGGAATTTTTATTATGATTATAATTATTGGGTGGCGTTTAGGACATGTATTTAGTCTTAATATTAAAACAAAACTGGGATTAATGTTTTTACCAATCATCTTTTTTCCTTTACTGTCGAAAAAAGATTTAACTTATCAACCGTATCAACCATCAGAAAAATTGGTAAAACAACAAGTGGTACCTGTAAAAAAAGATTTTGTTTTAGAGGTTCCAAAATATGATGTTTCTGCTATTTCAGGTGCTCGTGCAATATCTGTTAATGATTATATTGAGCAACAGACAGATAGTAGTATGGCACCATCTAAACAATTTACTACATTTCAAAATGAAAACAATGAAGTTGCAGATTTGACGTTTGATTATAATAAACTTTATGACAATAATATGGAGAGTGATTTAAAAATGAATCAAAATCAATATAGTAGTGTAGAGCCTAGTATGAATGGACAAGTATTAAATCAAGAACCAATTGTTGGTGTAGCACAACCACAGCCAGTTCCAGAAATACAACCAGTACCAAGTGCTGCTGAAGTACCAGTAAGTGCACCAATACCTGAAATAGTGCCAACTCCTGTAGCTGAACCACAAGTAGTAGTACAACCACAGCCAGTTATAGGACCACAACCAGTACCAAGTGCTGCCGAAGTACCAGTAAGTGCACCAATACCAGAAGTGGTACCAACTCCTGTAGCTGAACCACAAGTAGTAGTGCAACCACAGCCAGTTATAGAAATACAACCAGTACCAAGTGCTGCCGAAGTACCAGTAAGTGCACCAATACCTGAAATAGTGCCAACTCCTGTAGCTGAACCACAAGTAGTAGTGCAACCACAGCCAGTTATAGAACAACAACCAGTACCAAGTGCTGTTGAAGAGCCAAAAAATACGGGAGAAGATAATTTTACACTTGATTATAATCAACTATATAATATTCCAACACCACCACCAACTGCGGCATCAGAACAGACAACATCACAACCAGTTAATAATGATGAATCAGTTAAAGCCAATGACAATAATGCATCAGCTGGTGTATCTGTTTTAGATTCTAAAGAATCATTTAATACTTTACAAATGGCAGCTCCTCCAAGTTTTGAGGTAGAAACAAAGCCAAAAGAAGAAACAGTGGTAGAGCAAGTTATTCCAGAAACGCGTAAAGAAGATTTAGTTAGTATTGATATTGTTGAACCTAATGCTTTACCAGTTGGAAATTTAGTTAAAAATAGTATGAATGAAAAACCAGTTGATTATAATGATATTATGTCATCTGTAAGTACACCTATTGCACCTAGTGTAACACCAGAAGTATCGCAACCAGCACCATCACCAGTAACACCAACACAACCACAACCACAACCACAAACATCAACGACGCAACCAATACCAGATGCAGCTACACAAATGAATCCATTTAGTTCAGCACAAAATACATCATTATTACGTGAAAATGAAGATAATAGATCAGAAGAAAGTGCTAAACGTGGTCCTGCTGGGTCTAAGTTTATTGATAATGAAGAAAATAAATATACATTACCACACGAAGAACCTATTCCAGTTCAAATGCCAACTGACCCTAATTTAATATCCAATCCAATGGCTATTTTTGGGGTAAGTGCTGGTGTTTTAAGACCAACAGCTGAAGAAGCTATTCGTGAACCTGATGTAACTGAAGTAGCTAATCCTAGTGCAAATACCAATACTACTTCTATATGTCCTAATTGTGGTTTTGTAGTTAAAGAAGGACAGCCATCATGTGTTGTGTGTGGCTATAAGTTTGAATAATGAAGTTATTTGTTATTTTTCTAGGAACTTTTCTAGGTATCGTTCTTACTCTTAGTCTTATCTTTTTAGTTTTCTTCTATCATATTAGAAAAAAAGCTAGAAAGATGGGACTTGGCAATATAAATATTAACGATTTAATGAAACAAGTTAGTAATTTAAAAAATGTTAGTGATAATAACTACAATGTTTCAGGTATGACAAAAATATTTCTTCCAATGATTGTTAGAGATTTTCCCGAATTTAATGAAAATAGAATTTATAATATGACAGAAGAAGGATTACGGATTATTTTTAACGCTATAACGAATAAAGATACAAAGAAGTTAAATAAAATTCCTTTACTTGAAACAAGTATTAGAAATATGATTGATGATTATGAAAAAAATCATATTGATATTTCTTATAGTGATATTCTATTTCATGATTTTGCCATTAAAGATTATACTAAGGAAAATGGTGTCGTAACGCTTACGATTAGTACTTCATTAGAGTATTATTATAAAAAAATTAATAATGGTAAGATAGAAATTGATAACAGATATAAAAAACAGACAAGGTATGCTTGTAAGTTTATTTATATATATGATGAGTCTTTATTTAAAGACTATGAAAAGGTTATAAGTATTAATTGTCCAAATTGTGGAGCAGTTATTAAAAAATTAGGGTCTAAGTCTTGTGATTATTGTGGATCTGATTTAAAAGAAATTAACTTAAAAACATGGGCATTTAGTTCTTATGAAGAATATTAGAAAGAAGGTTTATTATGGGATTAATTAAAGCTGCTGTTGGAGCTGTTGGTTCAACGTTAGCAGATCAATGGGAAGATTATATTTCATGTGACAGCATGGATAATGATACTTTAGTTGTTAAAAAAACAACAAAATCAGGACAAATTAGTGCGAAAAGTCGTATTCAGGTAAATCCAGGACAAGTCGCTATTATTTTTGATTCAGGAAAAATTTTAGATGCAACAGCTGAGGAAGGAATTTATTCTTTTGATGCTTCATCATCACCATCTTTGTTTGCTGGACAGTTTGCTGATACTTTTAAAGAAGCATGGCAAAGATTTACTTATAATGGTACGCCAGCTAAAGAACAAGCTATTTACTATGTAAATGTTAAGGAAATTTTTGATAACAAATTTGGTTCATCATCACCAATACCTTATGATGATCCTATCTATCATGATATTAGAATTAAATATCATGGACAATATACATTTAAAATATCTAATCCATTAGTTTTTTTCCAAAATGTTGTAGGTAATGTTGAAGATGTTTATAAAAAAGATACTTTAATGGAACAAGCTGATGCCGAATTTTTAACTTGTATAGCAGGCGCTATTGGTAAGTGTGCAAGTGATGGAATTAAATATAGTTATTTGACAAATGAACAATCAAGAATTGCTGATTATATGAATGACGCTTTAGATGAAAAATGGCGTAATTTAAGAGGAATGGAAGTTGTATCAGTTGCTTTAGATACTCCTGTTCCAGATGAAAAATCACAAGAAAGAATTGAGAATTTTGCTGATTCAAGATTTTATAGTGTTCAAGAAAATGCAGCCGGAAGAATGGTTGCTGCTACAGCTACAGCTATGGAAAATGCTTCTAGCAATGAAAATGGTGCAGCTACTGGTTTTATGGGCTTAGGTATGATGAATATGGCAGCTGGTAATATGATGGGTGGAACTTCACCTGTTGCGTTTACAACCCCAGCTAATCAAAATCAACCACAAGCTAGTCAAACTGCAACTAATAATCAAGATAATGTTAAACATTGTTCTAATTGTGGACAACCAGTTGAAGGCAAATTCTGTCCAAACTGTGGAACGAAGGTTGAAGAAAAAGAAGATAAAGTATGTCCAAAATGTGGCGCTAAAGTTCTTGATGGTGCAAAATTTTGCGTTGAATGCGGAAGCTCTTTAGATTAAAACTACTTAGTAGTTTTTTTTTCTTATTGTATGGTATAATTTTATTGTGGTGATAATATGAATGGACTTTTTTTCATCGATAAAGATAGTGGTTGTACAAGTCGTGATGTTGTAAATGAAATTATTAAGAAAGTAGAAACGAATAAAGTAGGGCATACTGGAACATTAGATCCTATTGCTTCTGGTGTCTTAGTTATTTGTGTTGGTAAAGCAACTAAACTCGTTAGCAAATTAATGGCTGAAGAAAAGGAGTATGAGGTTTCAGTAACACTAGGTATTAAAACGGATACTTTAGATATAACTGGACAAGTTCTTAAAGAAGAAGAAGTTTACGTAAGCAAAAAGCAAATTGAAGATGTCTTAGATAGTTTTATTGGTACCTATGAACAAGAAGTCCCAATTTATTCAGCTGTTAAAGTAGCTGGTAAAAGATTATATGAATATGCAAGAGAGGGAAAACAAGTTGTGTTACCCAAAAGGATGGTTAATATCAAACAAATAAAATTAATTTCTGAACCACAAATGGTTGATAACCATTTAGTATTTAAAATAAGGACGACAGTTAGTAAAGGAACATATATTCGTTCATTAGTAAGTGATATCGCTAAAAGGTTAAATACAATAGGAACAATGAGTTCATTAAGAAGAATTCGCCTAGGTAATATTAGGATTGATAAGTGCCAAAAAATTGATGATTTAAGATTACAAGATTTAGTTCCTGTAAGTGAAGTTTTAGGTGATTATCCAAATATTGTTGTTGATGAAGTATTGAAAAAAGATATATTAAATGGTAAAATTGTAGAGAATAAATATAATAGTCCTGAAGTGGTTTTTGTTGACAAAAACAATCATGTTTTAGCGTTATATAAGACTTATGATAAGGATAATACAAAAATTAAACCAGATGTAATGTTAGGAGGAATATAATGACATTAGTAATTATGGCGGCTGGTATGGGAAGTCGCTTTGGTGGCTTAAAACAAATTACACCAATAGGACCAAATGGTGAATTTATTATTGATTATTCAGTTTATGATGCGATTAAAGCAGGCTTTACAAAGGTTGTTTTCATTATTAAAGAAGAAAATTATGAAACATTTAAAACAACTATTGGTTCTAGAATTGAAGGCCATATTGAGGTAGAATATGTGTTTCAAAGAAATGATAATCTACCTTTTGGTAAAACTATTCCATCTTCACGAAAGAAACCTCTAGGAACAGCTCACGCTATTTATTGTTGTAAAGATGTTGTAACAGAACCATTTTTAGTTATTAATGCTGATGATTTTTATGGCTATGATGCTTTTAAGGTAGCTAGTGATTATATCAAAAATAATAAAGATGAACATGCTTATGCTTTAGTTGGTTATAATGTTTATAATACTTTAACAGAAAATGGAGCTGTTAAGCGTGGTGTTTGTGAAATTTCTGATAATAAATTAACAAGTTTAATTGAATCAAGTGTAGAAGAGGTAAATGGTGAAATTGTTGCAACCCCATTATCTGGAGAACCATCTTTTATCGTACCAAAAGAAAGTTCTGTAGCGATGAATATGTTTGTTTTTTATCCTAATCTTTTCACGTATCTTGAAAAGGATTTTGAAAAATTTTTAATGACGGAAGATCTAGCTACTGAGGAGTTTTATATACCTAATGTAGTTTTCGATCATATTCGTAGTGGTGATATTAGTTGTGAAGTATTAAAAACAAGTGCTGTTTGGAAAGGTATTACTTATACAGCTGACTTAGCTGAATTTAAAGAATATGTCCAAAAAGAAATAGAAAGGGGAGCCTACCCTGTAGGTTTATATAAATAATATGTTTACTGATATTGAATTGTTTAAAGAGGAAAGAGAAAAATTTTATGCTAGTTTGAGGGAATTAAATGAAAGTGATGTTCCTGATAAAGATGTAAGAACGCGTGAATTAAATATTAAATTTCGTGATGATATAAGAAAATATTTACCAACTTGTTTAAATATTATTAATACTAATTACAATTGTCATTTTTCTATTTATAAGGTTGGAAAAGATTACGATTCATCTTTTAATGTTATTGAGACAAATGTAAAGAAAACACGTAATGAGATAGAATGTGAGCTTACTAATTATCGTAGTTTATTAAATACTAATGCCTTAACAGAAAAAGAAAAAGAACAATTAGATTTAGCTACGGAAATAATTATTACTTATGTTGATGACCCAACGGAACCTAAAAGGGAAGATGACGAATTTCTAAAAAATGCTCGTCCTGTAAATAGCAGTATTATTACAACTTCACCTGTTATGCAAATGAAAAAAGAAGAACCTAAAGCTACCAATGAAATTCAGTATAATCCTTATGCTAATCAACCAATTCAGTTAGAGGAACAACCACAACAAGAAGAAAGTAATTTAGGTATTTTTGCTAGTATGATGGAAACAAATGATTCTAATTCGGCTCCTAGTCAAAAAATGACAATGGATAATCTTCTTACGAAAGATGAAAAAATAAGTGAACAGCCAAAGCTAGAAACAAGTCAAAATAGTAATATGGGAATATTTTTTGATCAAAATATGTTTGATAATAATGATCCTAAACCATCAGTACAAATGGTGGATACTCCTAATAAGTTTGTAACACCAAAAGAAGAGCAACCACCAAAAGAAGAACAAATACCATCAACAGATTTGGAGTTAAAGAAAGATTTAACTGAAAATAAAGAAGTTTCTAATGGCCAAGGAATGGACTTAGGTATGTTAAATGGTAATATAAACATTGAAGGTGAGAAAAATCTGAATGATTTATTAGCACCTATGCAAGATAATTAAAAAAGACTTTTAATTGATGTCTCTTAATGTTTCATCATATTAAAGTCTTTTTTATATTTTACGGTACAAACCTATAGCTTTGCCTAGAATAAAAACATTGTCTAAGATAATTGGTTGCATTGTCTTGTTTTCTGGTTGTAATCTGATATGGTCTTTTTCTTTGTAGAAAGTTTTTAAAGTTACTTCATTATCTTCCGTCATCGCTACGACAATATCACCATTATGAGCTGTTTTAGTTCTTTCTAAAATAACGATATCACCATCTAAAATACCAGCTTCAATCATACTCTCACCACTAACTAGTAATGTAAAAACTTCTTTTTGTTTTGGAACTAAGTAAGCGGGTAATGAAAAAAATTCATTTGGTCTTTCGATTGCTTCAATTGGTGAACCAGCTGTAACCTTACCAAGTAATGGTACCTCAATAACCGTATCACTTACAGGAGCAAATTCATTTTTAACCATTAACTCAATAGTTCTATTTTTATTAGAACCTTTTTTAATATAACCTTTATCGGCCAATTGGTCTAAGTGAGCTTGGACAGTAGCTGGTGACGATACATCGATAGCTTTAGCAATTTCTCTTACTGTAGGTGGATAACCATGTGAAACAATATATTCTTTGACAAAATTTAAAGTATCTTCTTGTCTTTTGGTTAGATTTTTCATATAACCTCCTAACTATATAAATAGTACCATAGAAATATGATAATGTCAAACATTTGTTTGTTTAAATACTTATTATTGTCTGTTATAATTATTTATAAGGATAAGGGGAATTAAAATGAGTGATGAAAAAGTTATTGCTAATATAAAAGGTTTAGGTATTGATATGATTGATGAGGCTAGTAGTGGACATCCTGGTATTGTCTTAGGAGCAGCTCCAATCATGTATGCTTTATATGCTAATCATTTAAATGTAAATGCAAGTGATCCTACTTGGTTTAATCGTGACCGTTTTATTATGTCGGCAGGACATGGTTCAGCGCTTTTATATGCGACTTTATTTATGAGTGGTTATGCTCTTACGATTGATGATTTAAAACAATTTCGAAAACTTAATTCGAAAACACCAGGACATCCAGAAGTATTTAAAACACCAGGTGTTGATGCATCAACTGGGCCATTAGGTCAAGGATTAGCAATGGCTGTTGGAATGGCTTTGGGTGAAAAGATATTAAAAGAACGTTATCGTATTAATAGTGAGGAAAGTCTTATCGATTATAATGTTTATGCCTTAGTTGGGGATGGCGATTTAATGGAAGGAATATCATATGAAGCTATTTCTTTCGCAGGAACTTTAGATTTAGATAATTTAATCGTTTTATATGATTCAAACAATGTTTCATTAGATGGACCAACAACTAAAACTTTTACCGAAAATGTAAGAGCTCGCTTTGAAGCGATGGGCTGGGATACTTTGTTAGTTCACGATGGAACAAAAGTTGACGCTATTAGTCATGCGATTGATAAAGCTAAAAAAATAAAAAAGCCGGTTTTAATTGAAGTCAAAACCGTTATCGGTAATGGTTCTTTATTACAGGGAACAAATAAAGTTCATGGTAAATGTTTAACTAAAGAAGATATTGCTCAGTTAAAAGCTAAATTATTATTACCCAATGAACCATTTTATTATGATGAAGCTTGTTTAAATTATATGCGTAGTAAAATCGCTAAAAGAGTTGACGAAAAATACAAGCGTTCAAATATTGATTATCGTGATTATGTTAATGGTAAATGTGCTGGAGATAAAACATTAGCTAGTTATGTTTTTAACAACGAATTTCATTATAATTTGTTTGATAATGATTGGCATTTTGAAGATCACCAAAAAGAAGCAACCCGTAATACTAATAATATATTTATTAATTATTTAAGTCATAATATTAAAACATTTGTCGGTGGTAGTGCTGATTTAGGTAGTACGACGATGACTTATGTCGCTAATTTAGGTGATATTAAAGCTTCAGATTATAGTGGAAGTAATATATGGTTTGGTGTTAGGGAACATGCGATGGGTGCTATTTTAAATGGTATGGCTTTAGTTAATTTAAAACCATATGGTTCAACTTTCTTAAGTTTTGCCGATTATTTAAAACCAGCTATGCGAATGTCAGCTTTAATGAACTTACCAGTTACTTATATTTTTTCTCATGATTCGATTTTTATTGGCCCAGATGGACCAACGCATCAACCTATTGAACAATTAGCGATGTTAAGGTCAATTCCTAATATGAAAGTTTTTCGTCCAGCTGATGTTAAAGAATTATTAGGATGCTGGCAAGTAATTTTAAATTCTAATCATAACCCAAGCTGTTTAATTTTAAGTCGTAATGACGTTTTAATTCATCAAAATACGAACGCTAAAAATACTATTTTAGGTGGTTATATCTATTATAAAGAACAAGAAAAATTAGATACAGTTATTATTGCAAGTGGAACAGAGTTAACTTATGCTAGAAATATTGGTTATGAATTAGCTACTAAGGGATTAAAAAATTTTCGAATTGTTAGTATGCCATCTATTGAACAATATTTAGAATGTAATGATGAATATCGCAATAATATTATTCCAAATAATGTTAAAAAAATTATTATCGAAGCAGGATCTTCTTTTGGTTGGCATCGTGTTACTAAAGATAATACGTACTATATTACTTTAGAAGAATTTGGAGTTAGTGCATCCCAAAAAGATGTTTTAGATTATATGCATTTTTCCTATGATGAAGTTAAAGAAAAAGTTTTTAAGATTATGAATATTAAATAATAAACGACGTATATTTTACTAAGTCTTGTATTTTTAGTCATTTTTTAGTAAAATAACAATTATGAAAGGACGGATATAAATGCCATTTTTAGTAGATTTATTACAAGTATTAATTGGATTTATAATTGGAGGCGTTGTTGGTTTCTTTCTAGCGCGTCATTACATGAAAAAAATGATGAAAAAAAATCCTCCAATTAATGAACAAATGATTAAAGCCATGATGGCTGGAATGGGGAGAACACCAAGTCAAAAACAAGTTAATCAAATGATGAAACAAATGACTAAGTACATGGACTAGTCATTTTTTTAGGAGGTAATATGTTTTTATCTGATTTGTTAAATATTATTGGTACGGATCTTTATGTCAGAGATGAAAAAATTAAGTGTATTAAAACTGATAGTCGCAAAATAAAAAAAGGTGATGCCTTTTTATGTATTAATAATGGTTATAAATATATTGATGATGCGATTAAAAGAGGCGCTAAAGTAATTATAACTGAACAAGATATTACTAAAGATGGTTCCGTTTTAATTATCAAAGTAGAAAGTACTGTTAAAGTATTAGGGAAAATAGCTACTTATTTAAGAGATAATTATCATGGTAAAGTAATTGCTATAACAGGAAGTAATGGTAAAAGTACAACTAAAGAAGTATTAAGTCATCTTTTAAGTAAAAAAAATAAAGTTTTAAAAAACGTTGGAAATGAAAATAATGATATCGGTGTTCCTAATACAATGCTTAAATTAGATGATAGTTATGATTATTTAATCTTAGAATTAGGTACTAATCATCCAGGAGAAATAAAATATCTAACTAATATTGTTAAACCCAATATCGTAATTATTACTAATATTGGTAATGCTCATATTGGTAATTTTAAAAGTCAAAAAAATATTTTAAAAGAAAAATTAGATATTTGTTATCCAAACGCTGAAGTCTTTTTAAATGGTGATGATGAATTATTAAAAAAACAAGAGGGAATTAAAGTTTATCAAAGTGACTATAGCAGTTTAAAAATGCCTAATAGTATTGATTATGCTTTGGCTTTTAAAGTATGTGAAAGCATGGGATATAAGAAAAGAGAATTGATGGCGGCTTTAAAAGATTTTAAAAACTTGCCATCTAGGATGAATTTTATCAATATAAAAGGTGTAACAATTATTGATGATGCTTATAATGCTTCTTATGAATCTGTAGTTAAAGGATTAGATAGTATTGTTTGCTATCAAAGAAAAATTATTATTTTAGGTGATATGTTAGAACTTGGAAAATATAGTAAGAAGTTGCACAAAAAAATTTATCATTTAATTAAAAAATTAGACAATTATATTTTAATTACAGTAGGTAGTAAGACAGCTGTTTTAAAAAATAAAAAACATTTTAATAACGTTACAGAACTTTATCCTTACTTAGAAGAATTTTCTTTTATGAAAGGCGATGTTATTTATTTAAAAGGTTCACATGAAATAGGTCTTTATCAGTTAGTTGAACCCTTAGTTAAAAGATTAGAAAACAGATAGAAATTAAATTAAATATATAGTATAATACAAACGATGTAGGTGATGTGATGAAAGTAAAATATGAATTAATCGATACTTGTGGTAAAGCAAGATTAGGTAAATTACATACTAACTATGGCGTTTTTGATACTCCGATGTTTATGCCAGTTGGAACTCAGGCTACTGTTAAAACATTAAGCCCTGAAGAGTTAAAAGAAATGCATAGTGCAGTTATTTTAGCTAATACTTATCATTTGTGGTTAAGACCGGGTGAAGATGTTGTAGCAGCCGCTGGTGGCTTACATAAATTTATGAATTATGATGGACCTATTTTAACTGATAGTGGAGGTTACCAAGTTTTTTCACTTGCTAAAAATAAAAAGAAAGATATTGTTGAAGAGGGTGTTTATTTTAAAAGTCACCTCGATGGTAAAAAATTATTTTTAACACCAGAATTATCAATTCAAATTCAAAATAAATTAGATAGTGATATTGCAATGAGTTTTGATGAATGTCCAGCTGCTAGTGCCTCATACGACTATTTAAAAAATAGTGTTGAACGAACTTTGCGATGGGCTAAACGAGGTAAAGCTGTCCATCAAAATAAAAGGCAATCTTTGTTTGGAATTGTTCAAGGTGGCGCTTATGAAGATTTACGTAAATATTCAGCTCAAGAAACTGTTAAATTAGATTTTGATGGTTATAGTATTGGTGGCGTTGCTAACGATGGAGAAGCTAAGGAAGATATGTATGCAGCTATTGATTATTCCATTCCTTATTTACCAGAAGATAAACCTCGTTACTTGATGGGTGTAGGAGAGCCAGTTGACCTTATTGAAGGTGTCATAAGAGGTATAGATATGTTTGATTGTGTTTTACCAACTAGAATAGCTCGTCATGGGAATGCTTTTACGAGAAATGGTAAAATTAATATTAAGAATGCAAAATTTAAGCTTGATTTTACACCAATAGAACAAGATTGTGATTGTTATGCTTGTAAAAACTATACCAAAGCTTATATTCGTCATTTAATCGTTTCAAATGAAACCTTTGGAGCCCGTCTTCTTTCTATTCATAATATTCGTTTCTTAATTAAAGAAATGGAAGAATTGCGCGAAGCTATTAAACAAAAAAATTTATTAGAGTATCGCAAAGAATTTTTAAAAAATTATTTGGGGGATAAATATGACAAAAATTTTAAAGAAAAATTATGAAATAAAAACAGGTAAAGTTGAAAAAAGAATTGTATTACTTACCGATATACATTATTACTGTTCAAAAAATAAAAATAAATTAAATAAAATATTAGAAGTTTTAAAAAATGATAAGTATGATTATTTATGTATCGTAGGTGATCTTATCGATGTTGGTATTGTTAAAGACATAGATATCTTTATTAATTGGATTAAAGAATTATCTTTATTAAGCCCTGTTTTTATAAGTTTAGGTGGTCATGATTTAATCAGTAATAGTAAACAAATAGAATATTATTATAATGAACTTTTATTTGATGAGATTAAAAAAATTTCTAACGTTTACATCTTAGATAATAAAGCTCATTGTGTTGGTAATATTAGATTTATTGGTCTTACTATGCCAATTGATTTTTACTATAAATATAAAGAAAACGTCAATTATTTTAGACGTTATGTTAATAATACTTTTTCGGCTTTTTCAGGTAAATATAATATTTTACTTTCACATACACCTATCCCATTAACAAGATTAGAAAATTATGAAGAAATTAAAGTAATGAAAAACGTTTCATTAGTTTTATCAGGACATACCCATGCTGGAATTGTTCCTAATTTTTTACGTAAAACCTTAAAAGGAAAAGGTATTTTTGCTCCTAGTGGCTTAAAAATGTTTCCTAATGATTGTTATGGCATGATAACGAAGGGTGATGTTAAAATAATTATTTCATCTGGTGTTACTAAGGCATCACATTCTAATCCTTTTTCTTTTGTTGATTGTTTCTTTGATACGGAAATAACATATATTGATTTAAAAAAATAAGTTCATTTCGAACTTTTTTTCATAATACCAACCATACTTCCTAGAATAGAACTAATTAATAAAATAGAATAATAAATAAGATTTTTAATGACAAAATGACGGTAAAAAAGTAAATTAATAATTAAAATTAAGATAACACTTAAAAGGCCAAATTTTAATCCTTCTAACCAACCTTTCTTTATAGCTTTAAAGCCAAAAGAAATAGAACCTACAAAAAGACTTAAAATAGGAACAATTAATTTAAAAATTACAATACCATTGCCTTTTAAAATATTTAAATAACTAAAAATACTTACAAGTAAAAGTAAAATTATATATGTAGTTAGGCTTATTGCTAAACTAACTCCTAACTTTTTTAAATAATTCATTAAATCACCTAATTAATTATATGTTTTTGTTTGACTAAATAATCATAAAATAGTAAAATTATATTAACTTGTAGGTGGTATTATGGTAGTGAGTGGTGCAAAAAAACAAAGAGGATTAATTATTGAAGTTCTTTGCTTTCTAATTATATTATTGATGCTTTTTTTATTTATTGCCTATTATTTAGACCACAAACAATACCAAGTATCATTTATTAATGATGGAAAGTTAGTTGATACGCAACTTTTAAAAGAACATGATATAGTATCAGTACCAGATGATTTATCACGTGATGGTTATAACTTTTTAGGTTGGTATTTAAATGATGAAAAATATGATTTTAACACACCTATTACAAGTGATTTAAAATTAATCGCTAAGTGGGAGAGTACTTCTTCCCATGAATAATCTTTTGGAAAATGATATTGACTATAAGAAAGTTGTATAGTAAAATTATATTTATGAATAAAGGATAGTCGTATAAAAAGGGAGAAAGGATGGCAGTATGGCAGAAAGAAAGAAAAGAGCAAAAAAGAAAGAAGAAAAATTAGAACAAACAGATGAGTTAGAAGATATTGTCTTAGATGAAGAATTAGATGATGAACTAGATGACGAATATGAATTAGACGATGAATATGAGCTAGATGATGAGTATGATTTGGATGACGAAGACGATGATTTGGATGATGAGATATATGAAAAACTATATAAATCTGGATTATATGATGAGTTAATGGCTGAAGATGAGAATGAATTAACAGATGAAGAAATAGCTCGTATAGAAGAATTACGAAAATATTTATCTGACGAAGAATTAGATGAGTATTTAGATGAAGAAGTTATTCAGGAATATGTAGATCCAAATGCTTCAAAAACTGATAAAAAGAAAAAGGATGATAATAAAACACCGAAAAAAAAAGAGAAAAATAAAAAAGAAAAAAAGAAAGATGATAATAAGAAATCTAAAAAGAAAGTTGTCGCATCTATTGTTATATCTTTATTAGTTGTTGTTGCAATTTTCTTAATTCTTTTTAAGAGTTGTTCTAAAAAGGAATATACTGTTAGTTTTGATACTGATGGTGGAAGTCAAATTGAAGAACAAGTTGTTAGTAAAAATGATAAAGTTAAGATACCAGAAGATCCAATACGTGAAGGATATAATTTTATTGGTTGGTATCTAAATGGTGAAAAGTTTGATTTTGATACTAAGGTTACATCTGATTTAAAACTAGAAGCTAGGTGGGAAGAAATAAATAAAGCTGAAGTTACAGGCCTTTTATTAGATCAAACGAGTTTAACTTTAGCGCCTGGTAGTGAGACTGTTTTAATAGCAACCTTAGTTCCAGAAGATGCTAAAGAAACTAAAATTATTTGGTCAAGTGCTGATGAAGATGTAGCAACCGTTGATGAAGATGGTTATGTTAAAGCTATCGATAAAGGAACAACTATAATTACAGCAATGACCGAAGATGGAAAATTTAAAGCTGTTTGTGCTATAACAGTAAGTGATGATGTCGTTGAAGTAACTGATATCGACATTACACCAGCTACTCTAACACTTGGTGTTGGAAAAACTCAGACGTTAAAAGTTTCTATTACACCAGACGATGCTACGAATAAAGGTGTTATTTGGTCAAGTGCTGATACAAGTATTGCAACTGTTAATACTAATGGTGTAGTAACAGGTGTTAGAGAAGGTAAAACAACTATTACTGGTACAACTAAAGATGGAAATTACAAAGATACGGTTGAAGTAACGGTTAAAAATATTGCTGTTAGTAGTGTTACTGTAAATCCTACTTCGTTAACAATGGTAGAGGGAACAACAAAGAAATTAGTAGCGACTATTAATCCTAGTGATGCAACAAATAAAGAAGTTACATGGAAAAGTAGTAATGAAAAGGTTGCAACAGTTGATAAATATGGTAATTTAAAGGCTGTAAAAGCTGGTGAGGCTAAGGTAACAGTAACTACAAAAGATGGAAATAAAACAGCTACAGTAGCAGTAACTGTAAATGAAATCGTTGAAATAAAAGGTTCAAATACAGGCGTTGAAAAAGGCAGTACAATTAAGTTAGCCTTATCTGAGGACGTTAATGTTGTAAGCTGGGAAAGTGATCAAAAAAGTATTGCAACTGTAAAAGCTGGTGTTGTTACACCTCTTCATTATGGAGTTGTAACTATTACAGCTAAATTAGAAAATGGTCAAAAAATAACGCATAAAATTAATATTGAACCAAATGCTAGTTTGTATCAACTTATACTTACGCCAAATGAAATATCAGCTGGTGCAACTAGTACAACTTATTCTTATAGTATAACGCGTAGTGGTGAAGTATTTAATGATTGGGAAAAGTTTGAATTTAACCATCAAACAGCTAAAAGAAATACTAATTCATTTCCAGCAGCAGCTATTCCAAAAGATGGTGTCATTGAAGATGCTAAACTTGTAATTAGTGGTTATGATGCAATTAGTATTGATGTTAAGATTGGTTAATAAAATAATTTAAAGAGTATAGAAGATAAACTATATTCTTTTTTTGTTAAATAAAAGTAAATTGGCTATAATTTAGGAATATTGATTGACATGGCTTTGGCCTTTTGATATAATAATAATGTCACAATAGGGGATTTAATAGTATTTAGAAAGGTAGGCTGTATGTCAGGAAAACAGAAGAAAAAAACTTCTAAGACTACAAGTTCAAAAAATAATAATATCAATAAAAAAAGTAGTGTAGAAGTAAACAAAAAAGAAGTGAAAGTAAAAGATAATATAGTAAAAGAAGAAATTAAAAATGATAAATCTACTAGTTCAACAACCAGAAAAGAAGAAGTAAAAGTGACAAATAATAGTGGTGGTTCACTTGCTTCTAAAATTGCTTTATTAATCGTTATAATTGTAATACTAATATTGTTATTTTTAAAAAGTTGTGATAAAAATGAAAAATATGCTATTAAATTTGATACCAATGGTGGAAATGCCATTACAGAACAACTTATCAGTAAAGATGGAAAAATAAAAAGACCAAGCGATCCTGTTCGTGAAGGTTACAAATTTATTGGTTGGTTTAAGGATGGCGAGGTATATGATTTTGATACTGAAGTTACATCTGATATGACAATTGAAGCTAGATGGGAAAAGGTTTCAACTGATACATCCAAAAAAGAAGTGACAGATTTAACTTTAAGCCAAGATAACATGTCATTAACTTTAGATGATGAGTCACAGTTGATGGTAAGTTTTGAACCTATTGGTGCTGAAGCTGAAGTTGTTTGGTCAAGTTCAGATGAAGAAATAGCAACGGTTGATTCTACTGGTAAAATTAAAGCACTTAAAGAAGGAACAGTTACAATTACCGTTGCAACAAAAGATGGAAAATATCAAAAAACATGTACTATTACTGTTGGTAAGAGTGCTACAACAAAACCAAGCACAAACAAAACTACCAGCACGAAAACACCAGCAAAGACACCTGCAAAAGGAAATAAT
Organism: uncultured Bacilli bacterium; assembly: GCA_947630955.1. Lineage (GTDB taxonomy): Bacteria > Bacillota_I > Bacilli_A > RF39 > UBA660 > UBA5578. The sequence continues at coordinate 18,903 of CANRJK010000010.1, forward strand.
ACGACAACAACGAAAAAACCAACAAAAACGCCAACAAAAACAGTTACTGTTACTAATGTAACTATTGCTGATGATGGAAAAGTACAAAGTGAGGGAACTAGTATTTCATTAACTGCTAATATTAGTCCTAAAAATGCTACTAATAAAAAATTGACTTGGTCAAGCTCAGATGAAAGTATTGCTACAGTTGATAAAAATGGTAAAGTAACATTAAAGAAGTATGGGGTTGTTAAAATTACAGCTAAAAGTAATAATGGAAAAACAGCGACAAGAACAATTACCATTTATCCAAATCCAGCACTTTATAAATTGGTTTTAATTGGAAAAGGTTCAGGATTTAGCCCTATAACATATAAATTTCAAATTAAAAGGCAAAATACTGTTTTTACAGATTGGTCAAAGGCCGTATATAATGGTATAATTTTAACACAGAGTGTAAAAAGATATCCTGGCTTTGTTACAAAAGAGGGGACAGCTATTGTTACAATTGGTGATTATGGTAATTTCACAATTGATGTGGAGATACAAACAGAAGTTTAATTAAGGAGGAAAGTATGACAAAAAAATATGGAAAATTATTAGTCGTTGCCTTAATATCTTTCTTTATCTCAATTAGTGCAGGTTATGCTAAAGAAATGTCATTAACTGCTATTGGTAATGAGATAAATAATAGACATGGTGGCGATGCAACATGGGCATATATAATTGGTAAGTATGTTTTTACATCACAGTATGAAGATAATGGAAAATCGATTGATATTCAAGATGTAATGCTTGCTGCAAGAAGTATTAATGTCGATTCATCAGTTGATGGTAAAGATTTATTTAATAAGATGACTATTTACTACATAAGTTTATCTGATGAAGGTAAATGGGTTAAAGGGAATGACAATGGTATATGGTTAGGAGAAACTCCATTCCCTGAACAATTTGATATTAAGTATATTGATTATGATGAGGTTAAACCAACATTAAATACTGATACATTAATAAATACGGTAGTAGGAAAACTAAAAAGTGATGATTATAAAGCTCAATTTAATGAAGAAAACAAGAGCTTAGATATTGAAGTTATAAATGTTGATACTAAGTTAACTGGCGTTGTTGGAACGGGAATCTTATCTGGTATTATGGAAGTACTTAAAAATGAACACGTAACATCAGTAGCTTTCTCATATGGTGGAAAGGATTATGAATTTACTAAAGATATGAGTAGTGATATGGATGCTGTTGATGAGAAATTTGATGAATTTTTGACGGCTACTCTTAAAGGTAAACCATATGATGATGCAGATTTATATGATTTAGTTGGGGTTGAAGGTGTTCAAATAACTATTAAATTAGATGGTGAAAATGTATCACAAAATGGTAATATAGTAGAAAAATATGGCTTTAATGTAACGTCTAAAGCTGTTAAAGTTGAAGATGAAGTGAGCTTATTAGCTGCATTAGCTACTACTGATGTAGAAACAATCGTTTTAGCAGATGATATTACTGTTAATGATACGATTAATATTTCAAGAGATGTTACAATCGATGGTAAAACTCACGCTATTGAAAAGGATGGTAGTGGTTCTGTCTTAAGTGTATCTGGTGCTAATGTTAAAGTTAATAATATTTCTTTAAAGGGTGCTGATACAGCTATAGTACTTGATAGCAATGCTGATGTTACTTTAAATACTGTTGATGTATCTGGTAATAAAGTTGGTGGTATTGAAGTTAAAAATGATGAAACTAATACTTTAAATGCTACTGGTATTACAAATACTGATGATGCATATCTTCATCCAACAATTTATGTTGATAATACAGATATATCAGGTAGAAAAGCTAACATAACTTGCGCAGAAGCTTCAAATGTAATTGATTATAATGAAAGTGATCATAAACAAGTACATTATTATTTAAATGAATTTGAAGTAGCTAATGATGTATCAACACTTTCTGATATCGATGCTGGTTCTACTATCTATCTTACTGATAGTATAACTGAGATTGAAAATGTAAAATTAACTAACGATAATATCACAATCGTTGGTGATGGTGAAACAGAATTAACCGGAACATTTGATGTTGATGGTAATAATGTAACAATCGATAATGTTGTTGTTAAAGGTGATGGCAAAGGTAATCCACTAAGTGATGGAACACAAGATAAAAGAGGAAAATATCATGTTATTGAAGTTAGTGGTACAAACTTTACATTAACTAATTCAACTATTGAATCACCAACTGAAAAAGCTTTCGCTGGCATTTATTTAACACAACCTACGAAAGCAATTATTGAGGGTAATACCTTTAAAACAGAAAATATTTATCACGCAATTGAATTCAATTCTAATATAGCTGTAGCTGATGGAACAGTAATTAAAGGAAATAAATTCCTTGGTAAACAGACTCATAATCATATAAATATTTATAGAACCGAAGATAATGCTACTATAACTATTGAAGATAACTACTTTGATTATGCTTCATCAGCTATGAGAATTTCTAATACTAAGGTAGCTAAAACAACAGCTACATTCAATATTAAAAATAATACATATAATGATGCTACAGGTACTGAAAAATATTTTGGATTTATTTTCTTCCAACAAGTTAATGTTAACGAAGATTACTCAGGTTATACATTTAATGTAAGCGGACTTAAAGGACCAGATGGTGCGGCAGTTACTGCTGAGACCACTGGAAAATTAACTTTCGCATGTTACTATAGTAGCGTAGCCGCAGAAAATAAAATACCAGAAAATCAAAAACCTATAGTTAAATTTAGCTAAAAGCGATAAATTAATATCGCTTTTTTTTTGCTTTTATTTGTGGTAAAATGATACTGGTGATTTGATGACTTATTTAGATTATAGTGCTACTACACCTGTAAATGATGAGGTTTTAGATAGTTTTAATAAAGCTTGTAAAAATTTTCCTGGTAATCCTAATTCTTTACATAAGTTAGGTGTTCAAGCTAATCAATTAATTAATGAAGCTACAGAGCAAATTGCTTCGCTAATTAATGTTAAACCTAGTGAGATAATTTATACAAGTGGTTCTTCAGAATCTAATAATTTAGCTATTAAAGGTATTGCTTTAAAGTATAAAAATCGTGGTAAAAGAATTATTACAACGCCTTTAGAACATTCTTCTGTTTATGGACCTTTAAATTATTTAGAGTCATTAGGTTTTGAAATTGTGTATGTAAAACTTAAAGATGATGGTAAAATTGATCTTGATGATTTAGAAAAATTAATAAACGATGAGACAATTTTAGTTTGTGTTAATGCCGTTAATAGCGAAATGGGTATTATTCAACCAATTGATGAAATAGGTTTAATAATAAAAAAATATCCTAAATGTTTTTTTCATGTCGATATCACCCAAGCTATAGGTAAAATAAATATTGATTTAACTAATGTATCTTTAGCTAGTTTTTCAGCTCATAAATTTTATGGACTAAAAGGTATAGGTGTTTTAGTAAAAAAAGAAAAAATTACTTTAGAACCATTAATTCATGGTGGTAAAAGTACAACTATTTATCGTAGTGGAACTCCTGCTTTACCTTTAATTGTTTCTCTTTCTAAAGCACTTAGATTAGTTTTAAACTTAAATTGTTATGATTATGTAGCAAATTTAAACCAAGATTTAAGAGCGTTTTTTGCTAATTATGCATTAGTTAAAATAAATAGTCCTAAAGATGCTTTAGCGCATATTTTAAATATAAGTGTTTTAGGTGTTAAACCTGAATCAATGTTACATGCTTTAGAAGAGTATGATATATATATATCAACACAAAGTGCTTGTTCTAGTCCTAATACTTCTTCTTTAGCTGTTTATAGTGTTACTAAATCTAAAGAAAGAGCTGAAAGTAGTTTAAGAATTAGTTTATCACATTTAACAATGACTAAAGATATAGCTTTTTTCAAAGAAAAGTTTGATGTTTGTTATGAAAAATTAACGAAGTTAAAAGATAATAGCTCGCAAATTTTTAGACTAAATGCAGGTTTATAAAAATTTGTTTAATTTATTAGACTTATTTCA
>CANRJK010000011.1 GCA_947630955.1 uncultured Bacilli bacterium
ACTATTATTTTATAGTTACTTATGCTTCAATTATAGATAAAGAAGGAAATGAATTTATAGGTAAATCACAAGGATTGCAAATTACTAAAAACATGTTTGAATGGGCAAAAAGTGGACAATCTTTAAATAGAGTTATTGAAGGCATATTGGGTAATAAAGAAAATAAAAAAGGTAGTGGAATAAGTGGGTATTTAACCGATGACTATTATTATAGAAGTATTTTTGACTCAACGTCTATAATAAGTGCATATGAATTTATGAACAGTTCCAAGAAATCCTATAAACAATTGGAAAAACAATTAGAATTAACTATTAAATAGAAATTCCCTTTAAGTTTATTAAGTGCGAAGATGGACTGAATGAAAACGCGAATGTCTAGTAAAAATTAATTATGGATGGAAGAAAAATTTAAGAATGCTAATAGTATATTAAATATGAAATTGATTATATTATTCAAGCATTTGTTAACTTTTACGGTGAAAAACATAGAGATTATATTGTAGATACCTTACAAGATTTGAAAATAATTTGGTATGATGATATAAAATTCAAAGAAGAACAAGAAATTACGAATTTTATTGTTTCATCATTGCCTAAAGAGCAAGTTAATGAATATTTAAAAAACGTAACAAGAAATGTTTTTTACAAAGTGCATATATAGATGAAATTGATGTTCTAGTATTGCCATTATCCTATGATATAACGCATATTATTCATGAAATGAATCACAAAATAAGTAGTCATATTTTATCTTTAGAACCACTTAAAATAATTAGTGGTTTATGTATAAGTGTGGAAAAGAATGGTGCAGTAGTTCAAGAAAACAGTGATCTTAATGAGGCAATCAATCAAAAGATGACATTAGAAATATTAAATGAGTTAAAAAAATTAGGATTAGAAGTTCAATATACACCATCATGGCAAGAGAATATGTTCCCACTAATTAATTTATTCTACGAATGTTTTAAAAATCTTTTAAAAGATACCTACGTAAGTGGCGATATATTTTCATTTATAAAAATAATTGGTGTTGAAAATTATTCTGAATTTTCACAAACAATGTTTATGAAAGGTTTTAGGTTGAAACGAAGACTTATTAATGGAAAAACTCCTATTGTTACGGAAGATGATATTAAAACAGTAGAAAATATTGTTACGTTTATGCAGAATTTTTGTAACGAATCAAAACCTGCAACTGATGGTTTGAATAGAAGTAAATCATTTCTAGGATAAGTGTTATCTCAATCAAAATAAAGTTACTAAAAAGTAAGTAAATAAATGATGAAAAAAATTTAAAATGGAATGAAAGAAAAAGTTCTTATTTTAGATAAATATTAGAAATTATAATTCAAGATTATACCAATCAAATACATATTAAAAAAATTACAACTATGTAATTTAACAATTATTAATTTATTAAACTAAATTAAAAAGAACAATTATTTAATATTTTTGAAGGGATGAATTTAATATGGAAAGACCTATAACGACTTTATTTATGTTAGAGTCCTTGGATGGCAAAATTAATAGTGGAAATAATGATGAATTAGATGCCGACAAAGATTGGTGTAAAATAGATGGGGTAAAAGAAGGATTATATCAATATTATGATATAGAAGCTACTACAGATTTCTATTCTTTAAATACTGGTCGTGTAATGGCCAAGATAGGTGTTAATGAAAAAAAAGAGCTTCATGAAAAAGTTGATGTAAGATTTATAATTGTAGATAACAAACCACATTTGAATGAAAATGGGATTAATTATTTATGTCATTGGGTAGAAAAGTTGATATTGGTGACAACTAATAAAAATCATATTGCTTTTTCATTAAAGGAAAAATATGAAAATTTAGATATAATTTATTATGATGACTTGGATTTAAACAAATTGTTATTTGATCTAAAAGAAAAATATAATGCTGAAAAAGTAACGATTCAATCTGGTGGCAATTTAAATGGTTTATTTTTAAGAGAAAATTTAATTGATTATGTTAATATTGTAATTGCACCTTTACTAGTTGGTGGTCGCGATACTTCTACTTTGATTGATGGAGAGGCGATAAGTAAAGTTGAAGATTTAAATAAGTTAAAGGCATTAGAATTAATAAAATGTAATAAATTAAATAATTCTTATATTCAGTTAGTTTATAAAGTAATAAAATAAAGTACATTAAGTGAATATTGAAAAATTTCTCATTTTGAAAATAACATCAATATCCTAAGTGCAGATAATATAAACTTGTATCATTTACAAATAAGTGCAAAAATGAGTGCAAGAAAAGAACAAATATAAAAATTTATTAAACAATTTACCAAAAAAGAAAAAATATGGTACAATCAATTAGTAATACATATGACACATGTAGTGCTATGCACGTAAATCTGATTACAGAGATGTATTTAAGAAAGTGCAATGATTTCTACATGTTTTTTGTTGCACTAAAAAGGAGGTGAAATAGTGCCACAGAATAAAAAAGAAAGAGCTATATTTGCTTTTATTACGGTTTTCATAACTGTTCATGCGTATGTATTTTATAGCCTGTATGTTATAAATGGAAATACATTAATGGCGTTAGCTAAAAAAACAAGTGTAATTAGTGCTATTAATTCTTTAGGTGGTGTTTATGTGTTTGGACAATATTTACCAATATGGGTTGTAGTAATAGTAGAGTTATGTTTTGCTTATATTTGTGAAATGTTAATTGGGCAACCATTTTCATTTAAAATGGCATGCAAAAATTTCGATATTAAAAAAACAGATCCAGTTACATTTGAAACTGCAGTAATTACTTCTACAGTTGCGATAATGGTGCCTTTGATGAGTTTTATAGCATCTTGGTTGTATTATCCTTATTATATGGGTTTTAATTTATTTACCTTGTTAGCTAATTGGTTAAAATTAATATGTTTTAATTTTCCTTTTGCATATTTTACTCAGTTATTTTTTATACAACCATGTGTAAGAAAAATATTTAAGACTATATTTAAAAGAAATTAATTTAGAAAAAACTATTTAGATTATGTTGAATAATGAACTAAATTATAGTTAATTTGTTTGAATATTAAGTTAAAAAAAATTAACTAAAAGGTTTCAATTGCTACAAATAAAGTGGGGCAGTTGAAATATTAAAAATATTCTGCTTAATCTAAATTTTTTATTTTTTTTCTAGTATGAGTTTTTTTCCCTCTTCAGCAACTTGTAATTTTTGTATAAGAACTGATGATTCTAAAGATTGTAGTAATAGTTATAATGTTATATGTTCGAATAAAATAAGTAATTCATTATTTATTCAAGATTGTTTTAATCTGTATGAATGTATGTTTTGTTCTCATATAGCATCTAAAAGATTTTGTATTGCCAATATGCAATTTGAAGAACAAGAATATTATGAAATAAAAAAGCTAATTATTGATTGGATACTAAATTCTTAATTTAGTATTTTTTCTTAATTAGCAAAAATAAATAGTATATTTTTTCAATTTACGGTACTTACAACTATATTTTACTTTATCGTTATTATCAACAATAATAAGAGTATTTTTTTCCTCTTTTTTTGGTAGTTTAAAATAAACATTACCAATTTGATCAACTTTTTGAAACATTTGATTTTCATCACTTATCTTACGATTTTCTAAATAATATTTGTTATCAATTTTATTATAAAATAAATAATAAATGTATGGTTGATTTATATTATCTGTGATGTATATTTTTTGGTAATTATTCTTTTTGGTATATTTTAACGCATCTTCTAAAGATACCGTTTCTTCTTTTTCTAAATTCTTTTGGTAACCAGTAAAATACCAACCGATAAAAAGACTAAAAATAATTAAATAAGTGAAGGGGATAAAGTAAAACTTTTTCTTTTTTTCTATCATTAAGATGATTCCATAACAAACATAAAATAAGATAGGTATTAATATGATATTAAGATGGACGCTGGTTGGAAAAATAAAAAGAGCAACTGGTAGGCAAGCAATAAGATACATATTAACAAATTTTATAAGTTGATTTTCACTCTTAAAGGCTTTATAAATACCATAAAACAAAAAAGGAATTGATATATAATAATAAAGTCCAAAAAAAGGAATATGATAGTAACTATAATTACGGCTATAAATATCTCCAATAATCATATAAACTAGAGCTGAAGTATTACTCAATATTTGATTTAAATTATGATGGTTACTATTAATAATTGTTGTTTCTTTCATTCGATTACAATTTAATTTTGGTATTGTTATAGGACCTATTTTTATTGTGTTTAAATTGAAGAAATTAATAAAAACAAAAATTATCAGAGGTAGTGATATTATAAATATGATAAACAAGTTAATAAAAAGGTCATGCCATCTAATTTGCTTTTTCTTTAATAAGTAACCATAAATTACAAAAAAGAGTATAGGTACAAATAGATAGCTAGTACCATATGCATAAGTACTAATACCTAAAATTATTGAACTAAAAAAATAATATTTTTTCTTATGCTTTTTAAATCCTAAATATAGTAGTATAACAGCATATAATATTAAATCTGGAAAAATATTAGATTCTAGTCCAAATCTACTTTTAGTAAGATGCCAAGGCATAATAGCTAACATTAATAGGACAATTAGACTATGTTTGTGTTTTAATTGTTTGCTAGTAAATAGATAAATGACTAATAGAGTTAAACAACCAATTAAAGCCATTACTATTCTAGTCGATAAAATATTAAGACCTAATAATTTAATAAAAGGCATTGATAGGTAGGCATATAAAACATTTTGACCACTACCCCATGCTACTAAATTAACAGGATAACTAAAACCATTCCTGTCAGTGCCATTTTGAATTAAAGAATATGCTTCATATCCAATAGAAGCTTCATCTTGATTTAAGCCAACTGGATATTTGTCAATTAGAAATAGTCGGCAAAAACAACCGATTAATAAGATGATAAAGGAAATAAGATAATAACTTTTTTCTTTTTTCTTTTTGAACATAGAAATTAGCGGGAAAATAGAAAATAATAAAGCAATAATTAAACTGATAAAAAAGTTCACTATATCATCTCATTTCTATTTTCTACATTATATCATTTATTAAAAAAAAATAAAAAATTATTTATAGTATTCTAAAAATATTAGTTTTAATTTAAAAATTTTTATTAAAGTATTGACTGTTAGCTTTTTTTTTTCTAAAATATAAGTTAAACATTTTAAGAATAAGAAGGGGCTTATACATACAAGGAGGTTAAATTATGGAAAACATGTATAAGCCATACAGTGAACGTACGCCTGATAATTCGTATAAGAATTTGATTAAAGAAGTTTTAGGCAAAGGGACATGGAGTTTATCACCAATGGTTGATCCTAAATCGGGTAAAGAAGTTCGAACAATCGATTATTTAGGGCCTAATCCAGTACGTTTTAATATTTTACAAAATGGAGCACCAGTTATTACTGAACGTGATATTTCTGGATTTTATGGTTCTGCCATCGGAGAGTTGTTTGGCTTCATCAATGGAGCAAGAACAACTAAGGAGTTAGAAGAATTTGGATGTCGTTGGTGGAAATCATGGGTAACCCCGGAAAAATGCGCCAAAAGAGGCTTAGAAGCTGGTGATTTAGGACCTGGTTCTTATGGAGCAGCTTTTGCTAATTTTCCAACAGCTGATGGGGGTACATTTAATCAATTTGAAGAGATAGTAAAACAAATGAGATTTCGTCCAGAGTTAAAAACGCATTTTATAACACCATGGATTCCACAATATACGCTTAGAAAACCTAATCATCAACAAAAGGTTGTAGTTGCGCCTTGTCATGGATGGATACATTTTCGTATAATTGAGGGAAAAATAAGCATGGTTTTAGTTCAAAGAAGTTGTGATTTATTAATAGGATTACCTAGTAATTGGGTTCAATATTCAGCGCTTTTATTAGCGATGGCACAAGTTTTAAATTTAGAACCATATGAATTTATTCATTTTATTAGTGACGCTCATATCTATGAAAATCAAATGGGTGAGGTTGATGAAATATTATCAAGAGAATCTAAACCTTTTCCAACTTTAAAGCTAGTAAAAAAACACGAAAGAATTTCAGATTATCGTAGAGAAGATTTTGAACTTAGCGATTATAATGCTGGGGAAAAAATAAAGGGTATTCCAGCAAATATTTAATATGACAAACGAACAATTAAATGAAATTAAGCTAGCTCGCCAAGATGGCAAAAAAATTGGATTAGTTCAGGGTTCTTGGGATTTGTTTCATATTGGACATCTGAAATATTTGAAAAAAGCTAAAGAATTATGTGATTTTTTGGTTGTTGGTATGGATAGTGATGAAAAGATACGTAGTCGTAAAGGGATTAGCCGACCTATCATACCAGAAACAGAACGTGAAGAGTTTATTGATTTATTAGCTATAGCTAATATAATAGTTTTAAAACTATTGGACGAACCTAAGTGGCATTTGATTAAAGAAATAAAACCTGATGTTTTAGTTTGTATTAAAGAAAATTATAGTGATGAAGAACTTGAGCAACTAAAAGAGTATTGTAGTGAAGTAGCTGTTTTACCAAGACAATCAGAAACTTCTACTTCTGACAAAATAAGAAAAATAATTATTTCTGAACGAAATAAAAAATTAAAAGATATTGAGGGAGACCTTAATAGTTCTATTGAAAATTTAAAGCAAAGAATAGGGTACAATGATGATTTTCCTGAACCTCTTCCTATGCTAATTGAAAGTTTGAAAAATTCAACAGACTATATTTGTCCTGTAGCTGCTTGTTGTTATTGTAATGGTGAGTGGCATTTTGGAACAAATCAAGTAGATATTAATACACCAAAATATGATATTCAAAATAGAACAGAATTATATTATTCAAGCGTTGAACATGCGGAAATAAATTTGTTAAAGAAACTCGGAAATGTTTCTAATTTAGATGTTCCTTTTTTTACAACTTTGTTTCCATGTGATAAGTGTATGAAAGTTCTAATTGATAAAGGTGTAAAAGAAATTTTTTACTTAGAAGATCATCCAGAACGTAATTGGAGTAAAAGAAGTCATGCTCTTGCCTCACAAAAAGGAATAAAAACAACAAGAATCAATACCTTTGAACGTATTGAGGAAACACCTGTTGTTGATAATATTGATATGATGGGTTATAAATTTATTTATCCTCCAAATGCACGTGAGCAGGAACAATTAGATATAATGATGAGTATGGAAGCGCAAGGGAAAGACCCTTTAGCGCCAGAATATATTAACCAAGAAATTTTATTTAAAACCGATTTTTGGTTTATTTCAAAAAATAGGTTTCCATATAATGGTGTTGAGGCACAGTTTTTAATAGCTTCGCTTTATCCTATTTATGATATAAATGATGTATCACCTGAGATGTGGAATGATTTGCAGAAAGTTTGTTATCGTCTGATTGAAGAATATAAATTACCAGGTGGGGCAATCTGTTTTAGATACGGAAATCCTGCTTATTCTGGTTCTTCATTAAAAAGATTACATGCCCATTTAATAACTCCAAAACAAGATGAAAAAACAAAATTTACTATTGGAGGACATCAAGAACTTCGAAAAGAATTAAAAATTAGGAAAAATTATGGTGACCAAGATGGAGAAAAACAGTAGATATCCAAATTTAGGATTAATTGCTGCCATTGGTCAAAATCGGGAACTTGGTTTTCAAAATGATTTAATTTGGAAAATAAAAGAAGATATGTCTTTTTTCAAAAAAGTTACAATGAACTCTTTTATCATAATGGGAAGAAAGACATATGAATCGTTACCTAAAAATTTAGTTGGTCGTTCTTACATTATCTTATCAAGAAATAAAGATTTTGTTGTCGATCAATCTAAAGTAATTTGTAATGATATTGATACTACTTTATCTTTAGTATCAAAAAACTTTAATACTCCTTTTTGGGTTATTGGAGGTGGAAAAATTTATGAGCTTTTTTTACCATATGTTGATGTTATGCATTTAACTAAAATACAAGATCAATTTTCCCAAGCTGATGCTTATTTTCCTGAATTTGACTATAGTCTTTGGAGTGAAGATATAGGATCAACCCTTTATTCAGAAGATAATATACCATATCAACATGTTTATTTAAAAAGAAAGTAGCAAGTAATGGAAGTGATAAAGTGGGAACACCAAGTTTTACTACAGAAAAATATTATAATGTTCAAGCAAAAATTCAAAGATATAATGATTTAGTAACTTCATCTAGAGATATCGATGAAAAAATAAAGATAATGAAAGATTTATATAGCTATATAAAAAAAGAGAGTATCTATTTTTATAAAGGGGGTTATATGGATTGTGGCTATAAAAACTTAATGGATTTAATTATTGATTGTGAGAACAATTTACCAAAGATTTTTCTTTTAAATGTTGAACCAACTTATGTAAGTGATAGTTTTGATATTTCATCCATTTCTCATAAAAATGCCGAACTTATTCTTGATATCATTGTTAAAAAAGTAAGAAATATACTTTGCCAACTAGTTAATTTTGGTAAGGCAATAATATATCCTATTCAAAATTGTGATTTAACTAATTTTTGTGAAATATCAAGTAATATTGTTTTGAACTTTTGTAAGCATTTTAATATTGAATGTGAAATAAAAATAATTGAACCAGCTTTTGTAAAAAATTCTAGATTATTGGAAAATAGTGGTTTTCATTATTTTAATATTGTGACAATTAATGATAGAAAATATTTAGTTGATTGTACCTATAGCCAGTTTTTCTTACTAGAAAGGAATTTTTTAGAAAGAATTGGTGTTCCTATGCTTTCCGGTTGTAATGTTGGAACATTTATGTTAATGGAAAGAAAAAGAAAAAAAGTAGCCGAGAAAATCTTAGCTGATGGATGGGTTTTGCTTGATAAAGGTGTAATGAAAACTTATCTTGATGGCTTTGCAATAAAGTATCGTAATGGTTTATATTATGAAGATACTCAAGATTTTACTTATAGAACTAATTATACAGATGAAGATTATGAAAATTTTTTAAATGGTAATGATAATCAAACTAATCATGAAAAAATCTTATATTTAGGTTATCAAAAACAACCACTTCAAAACCCTAATTTAGCTTTTGATAGAAAAAAGCCAAAACGTTTTCGATAAAATTATTCCTTTCTAACCCTTAATGTGTTATAATTACATAAAGAGGATTATTCAGAAAGGAAGTTTTTTTATGACTGCAAAGAAAGTAGATACAAAGAATAAAGGGGTAAAAAAGGATGAAAAAACACCAATTAAAAAAACAATGAATGATAAAACAAGATATATGATTATTGGAGCAGTTACAGCCGTTTTATTAGCTTTAATTATTGTTTTAATAGTTGTTGGTAATAATAAAAAAGATAATGATAATTCAGCTGGTGTTGCTGTAGAAGATAGAAATCTTAGTACTGAGGCTTTAGTTTCTTTTTATGAACAATTTGATAGTGAGGATTTAAATGTTATCTATTATGCAAGCTCAACATGTAGTTATTGTGCATTGCAAAGACCAATATTAGAACAAGTTGTCAAAGATTATGGACTTGAGTATTATGATATTGATATTAGTGAATTATCTAAAACTGAAGTTAATGAAATAACAAAAGCTTTAGGAATTGATGGTTCAACACCACAAACCGTAGTTGTATCTAAGGGTAAAGTAATTGATATTAGTGATGGTTATACCGATGGTATTCCTTATGTTGATTTCTTTGTAAAAAATGGTATTTTACCTAAGGGTTCAACTTATAAACCAGAAGAAAAATTAGTGACAATAAGTTATGATGAATTTAAAAAGATTGCCGAAAAAGATGAGACGAGCTTAGTACTATTAGATACATCAGCTTGTGAAGCATGTACTAATGTTAGAAAATTATTAAATGATTTATCAGAAAAAAATAATTTTAAAGTTAATTATATGAGTTCTACAACTCTTACCGAATCTGAGATTAAATCTTTAATTGATAAAGATTTAAAAAATCTTGATTATGATGAGAAACAATACAAAGAAAGTGGCGATGTTAACGTACCTTTGTTATTAGTTTTAAAAGATAATAAGATAAAAGATTATGTTTTAGCAAGTACCGAAGAATCTGATTATACTAAAGTATTAAAAAAATATGGATTTATAAAATAAAAAGTGAGTAAAAATAAAGACGTCAATAAGCAAAATGTGAAAGCAAGTCAAAAAAATACCGATAAAAAGAAAAAAATTTCAATATTTATTGGCATAGGATTGTTTATCATTTTGCTTCTTTCTTTATTATTGATCTTTGGTAAAAAATCAGATAATGGTATTATGAATGAATTTTATAAAAACTATGAATCGTCAAAAAATATTGTCTTTCTTTATTATGATAGTAAAGAAGAAACTGATGGAGCATTTGAATTGGATTATTTAATCCAACTATCTAAAGATTATAATCTTGACTACTTATCTTTAGATAAATCTTTATTAAACGCTAAAGAAGAAAAGAAAATAGAAAAATTACTGGGTATTGATGGTGATAATCCAACAACGGTTGTTGTTAATAACAAAAAGATTATGGCTGTTCAGTCTGGTTTTATTGAAAGTAATAAATTAGTTGCTTTTTTGATTAAAGCTAAAGTATTAAATGATGATGCTGTTTATAAACCTACCGATAATTTAATCTTTATTGATTATAATCAATATTTAAAATATCTTGATGATGAAAAGCAACATTTGGTTATAGTTGGACAAGCTGGTTGTGAGTATTGTATAGCTGTTAAACCAATTTTAAACAATATATCAAAAGCCTATAAGTTAACGATTAGCTATTTAGATGTTACTGATTTTAAACGTGATGATTATAATTCTTTCTTTGATGATTTACCTAAATTAGGTTACGATGATGAACGCTTAACCTCTTCTAATTTATTTAATATGCCAACTTTGTTAGTAATTGATAAGGGTCAGATTACTTCTTATTTACAAAGTGCGAAAAGTTTAGAAGAATATGTTAGCTATTTTAAAGAATTAAATATTATAAAATAGAATGGGGTGAGATATGAAATGTGAAAAGTGCGGTTATAATAATAGTGAGTTTGATATAATTTGTGAAAAATGTGGTTCGCCATTAAATATTGAAAAAAATATTGAACTACAAAAAAAATACAATCATAAACAACGCGCTATAGATATTGAACCAATCATTCCAGATAATCCAGAAATGGTTTTTAATAGTGCTAAGAAAAAAATTACTAATGTCCTTATCGTTTTATTCTTCTTTGCCTTTCTTCTTATGGTTGTCATTATCTTTAATTTTATTAAATCCTTTTCTTCAAAAGACAAAATTGTTGAATATAATAACCTAGTTAAATACTCTAATTATGGTGTTGTTTATTTGGGAACGAGTGACAAAATTAATTCTATGTTAGAGGATTATGCATCAGAAACTAGTTTTGATTATGTTTATCTAAATACTAAGAAATTAACACGTATTAAAAAAAGAAAAATTAGAAAAGATTTAGAGCTTAATAAAATTAAAGAAACGGTTGTTATTTTAGAAAAAGGAAAAACGAAGGCCTATTTAAATGATTGTACATATACTGATAAAGATAAGATAATATCGTTTTTAACTAAAAAACAGATTATCCCTAAAGATATTGAACAAGCTAAAAAAGTTATTAAAAAGTTTGATGATTTATTACTTGATTCGGATCCTGTTTTAGTGTATTTAGCTAATAAGCAAAATGATATTTCGAAGGAAAATAATAATATGTTTTTAAAATTTGCTAGTGATTATGATATCAAGTATGAATATCTTGAAGCTTTTTATCTTAGTGATTATCAAAAACTAAAACTTTTAAGTAAAATTAATTATAGTGAAATTCCAAATCAGTTAGTTTTATTTTTTGATGAGGGCGAAATAAAAGATATTGTTGAAAATGTTGAAGATGATAGAAATATTTACTTTGAAATTGCCTCTAATTATGGTATAATTGACAAAAGCAGTGCCGATAGTTTAATAAATATTAATTTTAATAAATTAAAAGAATTAGTTCACAATGATGACAAAACAATTTTTATGTTTGATGCTGATGATTGTGATTATTGTATGCGTGTAAAACCAATTATTGGAAAAATTGGTATTCAAAATAATCTAAAGGTATATCGTTATAAACTTACAAATCAAAATACTAATACGGTCGAAAAATATTTATCTAGTATCGGTTATAAAGAAAAAACAGTTGTAGCGCCTTTAATTATCGTTGCTGAGAATAATCGTCTTCTAGATTATATTATTGGACTGTCAGATAAACAACTTATTGAAGATAAGTTTGAAGAAATAGGTGTTATTAGATAGGGGGATTATCATGACTGAAAACATATATAATAATTTAAAAAATTTTAAAAGAAGAAATCCAGGAACAATATGCTGGCGTTTGAAAGCGCATGCTAAAGTTATTGAACGCCATTTGAATCCAGAAGAAGAAGTCGTTTATGTTTTTGCAGCTCAAAAGGGACTATCATCTTTAGAAATATTTAATACTTATGTAGTGGCTGTAACTAATAAAAGACTTTTGTTGGTTCAAAAAAGAGTAATTTTTGGATATTTGTTCATATCAATAACACCGGATATGTTTAATGATTTAACAGTTTCAACTGGTATTATTTGGGGTAAGGTAATTATTGATACAATTAAAGAAGTTATCACTTTATCAAATCTTTCTAAAAAAGCTGTTGGCGAAATTGAAACAGCTATTACTGAAACGATGATGAATGAAAAAAAACAATATTTAAAAATAGAAAAAGGCGAACAAAATTGATTACGCCTTTTAAATTGCAAATATTTATAAATTTTTATATAATGTAGTTAGTGGTGTTTATGTTAAAATATAAAAGATATATCAAATTATTTTTCGCTTTTTTAGGTTTATTTCTTTTAATATTTGTTTGTCTTCATTTTTTATCAAAAGGTTATACTAATAGTTATAAAATCAATGATAAAGTTTCTGTAAAACAAATATACACAAAAGATGAAAAAGATGAACATGATAATTATTATCTTGAGATAAAATATGATAATACTATTTTTAATTATCAATTTTACTTACCGGTAAAAGATGATAGTAAATTAGTAAAAGATGTTTTAGTCTATGACGGAAAATATAAATGTGTTTTGCCTATTTTTAATAATGATATTAAGGTTGATTTTTCATGTTATAAAGATAACGTCTATTATAACTATCATGATTTAGTAGGCGAAGAAGAAAAACTTGACGATTATATTTCTAAAGTTGATAAGAATCAATATAATGTAGAATTTTTTGATAATAATTTAAAAGATCAGATAGAGACTAATAAAATTACCTACTATAAAAAAGAAATACCTGAGGATATAATCGTTTCATTAACAACTCTTAAAGGGGTTGCTACAATTGATGATAAAATAGAATTTATTGAATTATTTGATAAAGATATATACAAAAGAGAATTAAGTATTTTTACTAGTAATTATTATGTTACAGCTGATTATAGTGAAAATCAGGAATTTAGAAGCTTTTACGTTGTTAACCTTTTAGATGGTAAAAAACAAATTTTAAAAGCTCCTGATTATATATCTTTTGACTCTTATATTGAGGGTGTAGTAGATGATAATGTATATGTTTACGATATTAATAATGAAAAGCAATATAAGATAGATATAAAAAAATCGTTAATTACTGAAGTAGGTAATCCTAGCAGTGGTATTAAATATTACGATGGTAAATGGTCTTTTATAAGTATAGTTAAAGCAAAAAATAAAACTTATTTTAAAACAACAAGCGAGGATTTAGACCAATATGAATATTTGTATAAAATAGCTAATAAAAAATCAGGGTTCTATTATTATTTTGAAAAAGATGCTGATAAGTATAAAGTTTATAGATCTAATGTTCAAAATAATAAATTGAGAAAATATTTATTTAGTGTAGATGATTATCGTGATGTTGTTTTTGAAGAAGATTATGCTTTTTATAAAGATAATGATACAATTAAATTATATAGTGATTATACTGGTATAAAAACAATTATTATGACCAAAGAATTAGATTTTAATGATAATATTATTTTTAATGCATATAAAAAATAGTAATGTTGGTGATTTATGAAAACAAAACGATGGTGCCTTTTATAGATTTTTATTAATTATATAGAAGGAGGAAATATGAAGACAATTATAACAGGTGACAGACCTACCGGTAAGTTGCATCTAGGTCATTATTTTGGCTCTTTAAAAAATAGAGTTGAGATGCAATATGATTATGATACTTTTATTTTAATAGCTGATGTTCAAGCTTTAACAGATAATTTTGAAAATCCTGATAAAGTAAGTAATAATGTTAGACAGTTAGCCTTAGATTATTTAGCTGCTGGTATTGACCCTAAACATAGTCATATCTATATTCAGTCTTTAATTCCAGAAGTAGCTGAATTGACAATTTATTTTTCTAATTTAGTATCTTTAGGGCGTTTATATCGTAATCCAACCACTAAATATGAGATTGGTCAAAAAAAGGATATATTTGGTTCCAAAGGTGAAAGTATAACTTATGGCTTTTTAGGTTATCCAGTAAGTCAAGCTGCTGATATTACAGCTCTTGATGGTGATGTTGTTCCAGTTGGTGATGATCAATTGCCACATATTGAACAAACAAGAGAAATCGTTAGAAAGTTTAATCATATTTATGGGAAAACTTTTAAAGAACCCGAAGCATATTTAAGTTCAACACCAAGGATTAAAGGTCTTGATGGTAATGAAAAGATGAGCAAAAGTCTAAATAACGCTATATATCTTGCTGATTCTGAAGAGGAAATTTTAAAAAAGGTTATGAGTGCTGTAACAGACCCTCAGAAGATAAAAAAAGATGACCCGGCTAATCCTGATGTTTGTATGGTTTACTATTATCATAAGTTAATCGATAATAATGTTGAAAGCATATGTCGTGAGTGTAAAAAAGGTTTACGTGGTTGTGTTGCTTGTAAAAAAGAATTAGCTCATGCTTTATCGGAATATTTAAAACCTATTCAAGAGCGTCGTCAATATTATGAACAACATTTAGATGAAGTTGATAATATCTTAAAAGAAGGAACAGAAGCTGCTAGAAAACGGGCACAGCAAGTCATGATTCGTGTTCGTCAAAATATGAAACTTGATTATTTTGAAAATAGTCGTAAATAAATTTTAAAAACAATAGATTTTGGTTGACTTTTCTATTGCTTTTTAGTACAATCTTTATTGGTACATTTTATTAATCCCACATTGAGTAAGTCCTGGGAAAACTTACTTTGTGTAAAGGAGAAAGGAAGTCATTATGAAAAATTCATATATGCAAAAAAAAGAAGATGTAGTACGTAATTGGTATGTTATTGATGCTGATGGTGTAAGTTTAGGTCGTCTAGCAGCTAAAGTATCTAGTGTATTACAAGGAAAGCATAAACCTACTTATACACCTCATATTGATTGTGGTGATTGTGTAGTAGTTATTAATGCTTCTAAAGTTAAACTAACTGGAAATAAATTAAATGATAAGATTTATTATAATCATAGTGGTTATACTGGTGGTTTAAGAGAAAGAACAGCTCGTGAAATGATTGAAAAATATCCAGTTGAGATGGTTGAAAGAGCTGTTAAAGGTATGTTACCTAAGACTAGATTAGGTCGTCAAATGTATAAAAAATTATTTGTATATGCAGAAAGTGAACATCCACACATGGCTCAAAAGCCAGAAGTTATGGAAGTTAAATAGGAGGTTTTTAAATGGCAAAAGTATATCGTGGAACAGGTAGAAGAAAAGCGTCAGTAGCGCAAGTAAAAATGACTGCTGGAACAGGTAAGATTACTGTTAATGGTAGAGATGTAAGAGATTTTTTTCCATATGAAACGCTTGTAATGGATTTAAAACAACCTTTAGTAGCTACAAATAATGAAAATACATTTGATATTGAAGTAAAAGTAACTGGTGGTGGATCTAGTGGACAAACAGGTGCCATTCGTTTAGGTATAGCACGTGCTTTGTTACAATATGATGCTTCAAATGAAGATAATGATGATAGTTATCGAAAAATATTGAAAAGAGCTGGGTTTATTACACGTGATTCTAGAGTTAAGGAACGTAAGAAACCAGGTTTAAAAGCTGCTCGTCGTGCACCACAGTTCTCAAAGAGATAATATACCAAAAAAGGCAAAAACAATTTGCTTTTTTTTTCTTATTTATAATGGTATAATGAAAGTGGTGATTATGTGGAATTAAAAGATTTATTAAAGCCAAATGAAATATTTGGAGATGAAAATTTATATGCTGGTGAATGGGTTATTAATGGTATTTATCCTATTGATAGTGATTCTGAAAAGATTTATGACTATTTGTCTTTAAATTCCAAAATGGTTAAGGGCAAAAGCGCTTACAAAAATTTTGTTTTTCAAAATTATCAAAAGCCACTAGGAGAAATTTTAAAATCTATTGAATTAGCTTCAACTTATATACCTAGAATAATTATGAAAAATACGGAAAAAGGAAAACAAGCCCGCTTCTGTTTATCTATTTTACTTTATCAACAGTCTTTTCTTTTCCCTGATTGGGCTAAAATTCACGATAGTATAAGTGAATTAGAATATAACGGTGCAAGTGATGCAGAATTAATTGAAGTATTCAAAAAAGGAATGCGTGCAAGTAAAAATGTTTATATTGATATTTTAAAAAATGGAAAAGAATCGGAGCTTTTTGAAAAAATATATAAAATATATGAAGAATATTTGAAAACTTCAGATAAAACAATACCTTTCTTTGTTTTTTTAAAAGCTCAAATATCTTCGATGACAAGTTTATCCTTTTCTTTAAAATATTATGAAAAATTATTTAGTAAAAACCTTAATATAGATGAATTAATTTCTTGTTTTGATTACGATGTTTTTTGTTTAATATTAGCACGTAGCGCTTTAGACGCATGTTTAATTAGTGAAGAACAAACTGGTTTAATTGGTGGCTGTTGTTCTTTCTTATATAACTATTTTCAAAAAGTAGAAGAATTACTTAAAGAAGATAAATCTTATAATCCTATAATGACAGTTTTTGATGAAAAAGCCAAAAAGAAAAAGGTAATAAGTCTAAACAAAATAAAAAGAGAATATGAAGACATGATAAAACGTCATCTAGAGGTATTCTTCTATGAAATGGATGGTAGCTTTTTTAAATCGTTATTAAAGGCTAAAGGTTATGATGATAAAAGGATTGAAGATTTTAATATTGGTAGAAAAGAAGATCGTGATATCGCTGTTGAAATTGTAGAAATGTTAAAAAAGGATAGAGAATTAACGCTTGAGTGGGATATTATTCCTAAGGGGACAAAACGTGATTTTAATCAAAATGATGATCATCATAAAGCATCTAATATAATTCCAGCTGATGAAAAAATGCGTCGTAGAATAATTAGTTATGAATATTTGGAAAATAGTGATTATCTTTACAAAATATACGGAACAAATAAATTTGATGGTTTTGTTGGGTATGTTTATAAAACAGGTAAAGTTGTCTTTGAAACAAAAATTGATTATTCGGCTAAATTTAATAAAAATGAACTTACTTCAGCAACTTATGTTATGCAGTTAGATAAATTACTTTTCTTAACAAGACTAACAAAAAGCGAAATAATTGATATTATTCAACAGGATCAAAATGCTGGTGTTAAAAGGTTTTATCATTCTGCTAATATGGACCGTTGGATGAGTAATGTAGAAAGACTTATATCAGGTAGTGATTATACACCACAAATTATGCAATATATCGATAATTTAATCACCAATGATAAACTTAAAAACAAGGAGAAGTGATTAAGATAAAAAATTATATTTTAAATTTAATAATTGAAGAAAGAGAAATTATTGAAGAATTATTAAATATTGATAATAGAATATGTAAAACGAATTTAACTTATAGTGAGTTTATTAAAAAAATTCAAAAACAAAATATAAGAATAGAAAATATTAATACACCATGTAATTTCTTTACTGATGGTGAACCTGATACAACGTTTTATATTTTAGTTAATTATGCTCTATATGTTAAAAGTCTTAATATTAACCGAACTTTTGTAGGTATTAATAAATGGTTGGTTGAGCGAGCTAAAGATTGGTTTTTTGAAAGAGGCCTTGAAATTGACTTAAATTTAGATTTAGATGATAACTATCTTAATTATATTAATGATGATACCAAAGCTGTTATTTGTGGTTTTAAAGAGTTTACACAAGGAACAGAAAAACTTTTAAATAAGAAAGATATTTTATTAATAGAGATGGAAGGGGATGCTTTATGTTAGAAAATAAAGTTGCTATAGTAACCGGAGGAACACGAGGAATTGGTTTAGCTATAGTAAGAAAATTCCTAGATAACAATGCTAAAGTTGTTCTTTTTGGCAGCCGTGAAGAAAGTGTCAATAGGGCTATTGAAATATTACGTAATGAAAATGATAAATACAATGTTATTGGTTATTACCCTAACTTATGTGATGAAAAAGATGTTGATGATATTTTTAAGGAAATTGTAAATAAATATGGCCATATTGATATATTAGTTAATAATGCTGGCGTAACGGCTACAACACCAATTGAAGATTATAAAATAGAAGACTTTGATAAAACAATGGATATCAATACTAAAGCTACTTTTGTATGTAGTAAGGAAATTGTTAAGTATATGAAGGATAGTGGTAAAGGTGTGATTATCAATACCAGTTCGATGGTTAGTTTATATGGTCAACCTTGTGGTGTTGCATATCCAGTTTCAAAGTATGCTGTCAATGGTATGACAAAATCATTAGCTCGTGAACTTGGTAAATATAATATAAGAGTTAATGCAATTGCTCCTGGTGTTACTAATACAGATATGGTTGCTAATTTAGATGAAAAATATATAGAACCTCTTTTAAAAACAATACCTTTAGGGAGAATAGGAGAACCCGAAGAAGTTGCAAATGCATATGTTTTTTTAGCAAGTGATTTAGCTTCTTATATAACAGGAGCTATCTTGCAAGTAGATGGAGCGGCGATGAACTAATGAATAAAGAAATTTTAAAAGACTTATCTTATGGTGTTTATGTTATATCCGGTAAAAAGGATAATCGTGATATTGGCTGTATTGCTAATAGTGTAATTCAGGTAACTTCCAAGCCAGTAACTATAGCTGTAAGTATTAATGTTGATAATTATACAAATCAAGCTATCAAAGAACAAGGTTATTTTAATTGTATGATTTTACCAACGGATATCGATAGTGATGTTATTGGAACTTTTGGTTTTAAAACGAGTGCTGATACTGATAAATTTAAAGATATGGAAACGATAGATGTTAACGGATATCCAATTTTAAAAAAGGCAGTTGGTTATCTTCAATGTAAATTAATTAAGCAAATGGAAGTTGCAACACATACTATTTTTTTAGGTGAAGTTATAGCGAGTGATAAAATAAGTGATAGTGAACCAATGACTTATGCTTATTATCATAAAGTAAAAAATGGTAAGAGTCCTAAGAAAGCACCTACATATATTGAGGAAGATAATCCTAAAACAGGTAAGAAGCGATATGTATGTAGTGTTTGTGGATATGTTTATGAAGGAGAAGAAATACCAGAAGATTTTAAATGCCCTATATGTGGTGTAGCTAAAAATATGTTTAAGGAGATATCTTAATATCTTCTTATTTTAAATAAAGAGTAAAAGATGGTGATAATATGTTACGTGTTAGTGATAATTGGAAAGATTATGAGTGTATAGCAGCTGGAAATGGTGAGAAATTAGAGCGTTGGCATAACGTTATTTTAAGACGTCCAGATCCTCAAGCAATGTGGGTAACGGATATTAATTCATCAGATTGGCAACACCCAGATGGACATTATTTTCGTAGTAATAAAGGCGGCGGACATTGGCAGTTTAATAAAAAAATAGATGATTATTGGACTATCAATTACAATGATTTAACTTTTAAAGTTAGCCCAACTAATTTCAAACACACAGGATTATTTCCTGAACAAGCAACTAATTGGGATTTTATGATGGATAAAATAAAAAAAGCTAACCGACCTATCAGAGTCTTAAATCTTTTCGCATATACGGGTGGTGCGACTATGGCGTGTGCTAAAGCGGGTGCTTTAGAAGTAGTTCATGTCGATGCTGCAAAAGGGATGGTAGAATGGGCTAAAGAAAACATGCACTTAAGTAACCTAGATAATTGCCATATTCGTTTTATCGTTGATGATTGCCTTAAATTTGTAGAACGTGAAGCTAGACGTGGACGTAAATATGATGCAATAGTTATGGATCCTCCTAGTTATGGTCGTGGACCTAACGGAGAGATTTGGAAATTTGAACATAACTTAGATAATTTAATTAATGCTTGTATGAATATCTTAAGTGATACTCCTTTATTCTTTTTAATAAATGCTTATACGACAGGAATATCTAGTACTGTTTTATATAACATATTAAAAACGACAGTTGAGAAAAAATATGCTGGTTTAGTTGATGCTGGAGAAGTTGGCTTAGCAGTAACTCGTGATAATTTAATTTTACCATGTGGTATATATGGAAGATGGCAAAGTAATGATTAATATTTTGTATGAAGATAATCATATAATAGTAGTTGAAAAAAAGATAAATATTCCTGTTCAAAAAGATGATAGTAAAGATTTAGATTTACTTACAATAATTAAAACTTATTTAAAAGAAAAATATCAGAAACCTGGTAATGTTTATCTAGGACTAGTTCATCGCTTAGATAGACCAGTTGGTGGTATCATGGTATTTGCAAAAACTAGTAAAGCTGCTTCACGTTTAAGTGAACAAGTAAAAACACATAAAGTAACTAAAAAATATTATGCTGTTGTTTTAAATGATATTTGTGATGAAGCTACTTTAAAAGATAAACTATTAAAAGATTCTAAGAATAATATTGTTACTGTTAATGAAAAAGGTAAACTAGCAGAATTATCATTTACAAAAATAAGTAAGAAAAATAACTTAAGTTTAGTAGATATTAATTTAAAAACAGGTCGTTCACATCAAATAAGAGTTCAATTTGCACATCATGGAAATCCTTTATATGGTGATCAAAAATATAATAAAACTGCTAAAGTTGGTGAACAAATAGCTTTATTTGCCTATTTTTTATCGTTCTATCATCCAATAACTAAAGAGCTATTAACTTACTCTTTACCATTACCTAATAGGTATCCTTTTAATCTATTTAAATAAGAATCTATACAAAATAAAATGTGTAGATTTTTTATTGTGTTTTAATATTTAAATTAACAAGTCATATAATAAAATAGGTGATTAAATGCCTAATTTAAAATATTATTGTTTTTTATTAATCATTAGTGTTTGTACATTTAGCTTTATAAAAGTAAATAGTTACCAGCAATCTCTTAAAGACCATATAATTTATTTAGACGCTGGTCATGGAGGTATCGGTTAAATCCAAAAATAGAAGAAATGACTATTTTGGTAAGTAAATACAAGAGTTTAAGG
>CANRJK010000012.1 GCA_947630955.1 uncultured Bacilli bacterium
CTTATAATTTCCTTTAATATACTTATCACAAGCTGCTAAAACAGCTGGTAATAGAAAAATTATTAAGATAGCTGAACATAATGTACCCTGAGAAATAGTAGTACATATTTTAGCTGAAACAGTTGATGATAAACGACCAACAATTAAAGTAACAATAATTAAAATTAAAGCACTATTTAAAATTGTATGAATTGAACTTTGATATGCATTAACAATAGATTGTTTTATATCCATCTTTTTTCTTGATTCTAAATAATAAGATGTATATAAAATAGCATAATCGATAGTAGCTCCCATCAAAATACTTTGAACAATCAAAATTGAAATAAAATAAACAGACCCACTAAAAGATAAAATACCCATCGTTAAAAATACTGAACATTGAATAAGTAAAACTAAAATAATTGGTATTAATAAAGATTTAAAAGTTACAATAACTATCGCAAAAATAAAAATCATTGTCAAAATAGTAATAAAATTCATTTCATCACTAAATGTCTCACTCATTTCATATGCAACTAAAGAGTCTCCAACCACATAAGCATCGGGAACTTCCTTTTTTAAATCACTAATAAAATTAAATGTTTCTTTATCCTCCGCCTTAAAACTTGTATTTAAAACAACTCTAGAATATTTTTCACCAATTAATAAATCTTTCGCATCTTTAACCATACTTTTTGAGTCAACAATATCTTTTTTCATATCCTCATCAATATAATCACTAAAGCGCTTATCTTTTATAATATTATCATTTAAATAATTAGAAAATTGTTCAATAGTTAGTGACCAATCATTATCATATTGATAAACACTACCATAGTAAATATAAACTAAAGCAATTAAATCTTTATCTAAATTTTCATTTAAAACCTTTAAATTATCTAATACTTCTTCTTTCGTATATTCCCTATTTTTAAGAGCATCTTTGATAAGATTATTTACACTTATTAATTTATTTTTTGTTTGTTTATCAAATTTTTTTTGATATTCATTATTTTTCATAACGTCATTATTCAAGAAAGAAATAAAGCTTTCAAAAGAAAAATCAACTTTTTTCTGTTCTTTTTTTATTTCATACAAGGAATATATTAAGGCAACATTATCACTGCTATTATTTAAAAGTTTAGCCATTTCATCTTTACTATTTTTTCTGTTAGCTAAAACATTGTTAATAATTTTTTGAACGAAACTTAATTGTGTTAATTGCTTATTACTAATAGCGCCCTTTAATTGTTCATCGTTTTGATGTAATATAATAAAATCAACAAAAGTCTTAGGACTCATTTTAGTTCGAGGTAATAAATATAAACTATAAATTTGTTTTGTCACCGAACTATCAATATTAAAACTTTGGCCCATTTTTTGATAGTCATATTTTACTTTATTTATACTACTATCCATTATAAAATATAAAGTTTGTAATTTATCTATATTATCTTTTAACATTGGCTTTAAAGTATCATCACTAAGAACTACTTTTACAAAATTATAAATAGATAAAGATGAAACATTATTTCTCATAAAGACAAACTCAACGAGTTGCTTTGGAATATCTAAATTTTCTGATAATTCCTCCGTATCCATTTCCTCAGTAATAAAATCTGTATTACTAAAAGTATTTAATAATTCCAGATTACTTTTTTGTTCATCGCTAAAAATCTTACTATATTCTTTATTAGTTAAAATATTATTTTTAACAAAAGAACTAAATTCGTTAATCGTTAATTCAAGTTTAGGGTTAGTGTTTAATAAGTAGTATAGATATAACTGATTTACATCATTAGAATTCAGACTAAATAAGTTTGCTAATTTTTGAGATGACATATTCTTTAGTAAAACATTTTTATCAGTAAAGTTACTGATGAATTTTAAATTACTTTTAGTTTGATTATCAATATTTTTTGCATACTCCTTATCTGTTAAAACACTCTTATTAATAAAGTTAACAAAATCGCTAACGCTTATCTTTGTCTTAAGATGTTTAGAATTGTAGTAAACTTTTAACTGTTCTATTAAATTAACGTCAATATTTAAAGTGTTAGCTAACTCTTCTTTAGTTCGAATCTTCGAAACTTCCTGTTTGTTAACTAATTTATGAAGACGGTTAAGATCACTTTTTATATTACTATCTATCTTTTTATTCATTTTTTCATTTTTATAAATTTCGTCTTCAATAAAACTAACAAATTGATTTAAAGTCATCTTATTATTTTCTTTAGAATTATAGTAGTGATAATAAACAATCTTTAAAAGATAATCTTTAATATTTTTATCCGTTCCTAAATCTTCTAATTTAGCATTTAAATTATTATATTTTAATGGTAAATTAATTGTATTTCCATAACACAAAACGTCATCAATACGTTCATTTTTTTCTAACGATTTACAAACTTTAGTTATTTTTTCATCTTCATTACTAGGATAAACAACCGCCATTTGATTATTTAAGTTAAATTCTTTATCTATATCATCTGTTCCTGATGTTGTATATAAATAACCTAAATTACCTCGCAAAAAATAACTAGCAATAAAAATAACAATAAATAAGATTAAGGCAACATAACGACATTTATAAGATAACTTCCCTAATAAATTCATCTTTATATTAGGACTTTTCTTCTTGGTTTTAATGATTAATTTATCAAAAGCTAAGATAAAACATGGAAGACACGTAAAAATACTTATTAAACTGAATAAAACACCTTTTGCTAAAACAAAACCTAAATCACGTCCAATCGTAAAGCTCATGAAAACAAGCGCTAAAAGACCAACAATCGTTGTAACTGAACTACTTGTTATAGCTTTAAATGCATGATTTAATGCTTTTTTCATTGCCAACTTTTTATCATCAGTATAAAAACGTTCTTGACGATAACGATTCATCAACATAATTGAATAATCCATTGATAAAGCCATCTGTAAAATAGCAGATATCGAACTAGTAATATTAGAAATTCGATCAAAAATAATATTTGTTCCATTATTTAAAACAACCGCTATTAAAATGGAAGCTAAAAATAAAAATGGTTCTATATAAGATTCACACATGATAATAAGAATAATTAAGGCACTTATTACTGCTAAAACAACAACATAAAAAGGCAATACGGTCTTATTATAGCTAGAAACATCCCCTGAAGTATCAACTAACTTTTCAGCAAAGTGCTCTTTAATCGTATCATATAAAACAGATGATTTCTTAGAATCAGCTTTAGCATCAACTGTTAAAATATATAATGTATATTCCTCGTGATTATATTTTTTAGAATCATCATATTCAACACTACTAACATTATCTAAAGATTTTAAATAATCAAGATAAGCCTTTTTCTCATTTTCATCTAAATCTTTAACCATAATATTTAATGAACTAGATGTACTGTTAAATTCATCATTCATAATGTCCATACCTTTTTTAGTAGATGAAGATGATGGTAAGTAATTAACCATATCATAATTTATCTTTACTTTGCTACTTAAAAAAGCACACCAAATAGTCAAACCAATAAAAATAAATAAAATAATATATCTTTTATCAACAATAAAATCAGTTATCTTTTTCATTTTTCGTTTCCTTTCTTTTTTTGACAACAAAAACGATTATAGCAACTTTAATTTTAAAGGTAAATAGCAAATTCTTAAATAGTGTCAAAATTTATACATAATTTTACTTTATGTCAAAAAGTGCTATAATATTGTTATGGAGATGAGATTATATGAAAGTTAAAGTTATTAATTCTTCATCAAGAAAAACTAGAGAAAAAATTAAAAAGGCCTTTGCCCTATTAGCTGCTTCTAAAGGTAGTCTAAATAAAATTACTGTAACAGAATTAGTCGCAAAAGCCGATATTACAAGAAGTGCTTTTTATACGCATTATGATAATATCTATGAAGTGGCTAAAGAAATACAAGATGAAGCAATTCAAATACTAATACAAAATATTGATAATCTACAAGATACAAATAATATTAATAATTTTTTTGATGAATTATTTAACCATCTTAAAGAAAATGAAGAAATATACTCTATGATTTTATCTAGTAATGACCCTTTACTATTTATGCACACTCTAAATAAGATTATCTCAAAAAGTTTATATGATGTGTTAAAAGATAAACATATAAAAAATTTAGCTTTGAATATATCTTTGTTTATTGATGGTTCTATCAATTTAGTTATTAAGCATTATCGAAAAGAAATTGATTACTCTTTAGATGAAATTAATAGTTATATGAAAGAAACATTTAAAATTCTATTCAAATAAAAAGATAAGCAAATAGCTTATCACTAAAAAATATATTAATACTAAATTATTTTATTACTAATAGTTAAATAAACATTAGTTTTTTAACATTTAGATTCTAAATCACAAGCATTATCTTGTTTGAAAAAATCATCAAAAGCTTTTTTCTCATCTTTTAATATCTCATCAGTTAATTTTTCTCTAGCATCTTTTTGTTTATCTGAAATACCATCAGTAATCTTAGTAGCTTTTCCTCTTTCAACATGAATAAAATTAGGCGCAAAAATTCTTTTCTCACCAACTTGGATACTATTGCCATCTTCATCTGTTAAGGTATAATCACTAAGTACTTTGTCAAAGTACTCTAGTAATTTATCATAACCAACACCACCGGATGCTACTAATTTTGGTTTATTATTTTCATCTAACTCATACTTATCACGTAATATTTCAACATGATCTCCATCCCAGATATCTAAGTAATAAACTTTATCAATCTTTTTTTCTTTAGCCTTATCAATGAATGTTTCAATAACACTTCGACACCATGGACAATAAGCCGAACCAAAATAAACATAAAAAGTTTCTTTATTTTCTATCTTCTCAATAAGTTGTTTAGTATTTATATAAACAAAAGGATTATCTGATGAAATATCCAATGTTCGATGTTCTTTATCAGATGTATTTTTTTGACCATTCAAAGCCTCATATTCTTTTTTAAATTTTTCAGCATCAGTCATTGATGTCTTTTTATTACTACAACCTAAAATAGTTAAAAAAGCAAAAAGACATATAAAAGATGTAATTATTATTTTTTTCATAAACTGCCTCCTAAAAATAATTATATAATATTTTCTTTTGATTAGCTATAATATTAAAGTTGAAATAACTCAACTTTAGGTTGAATTTATTATTTACAATTTTCTTCTAATATTAAAGGAATATCATATAAAGTGACTTTGTCATTTTTATCTGTTGCTTTTATTTCTAAAACTAGACCATTTTTTTGATACATCTCACAAGACTGCGAATAATGGTCAACATTAAATTTTAATTGTTTCAAAAATGATTGTAAAGTAGTATCTTTATTATAGTCAATTTTTTCTATTTCCATCTTTGTTTTATTATCCAAGGCATATAAACTACTTTCAAATTTCTTATAAATTATATTATTTTCTTTCCCGCAATACTTGACATCAGAAATATATATAGACGCCTTTTGCATATCATAAGCTATGCTTCCATACAACTCAAAATTATCACAAGTAGGTTTAAGTGTTTTAAATTCAAATTCATCACTTGTTTTTTTTGAAGAAAACAAATAAAAGATGATAACTAAAATAACTAAAATAACTAAGGCTAATATACTAAAAACTATCTTTTTCTTTTTTTTAGTATCTTTATTATTAACTAACAGTGTGTTTATATCTTGTTTATAATCGCTACATATCTCTCTTAGAATGGCTATATCTGGAATATTTTTACCATTTTCCCACTTACTTACAGCTTGATAAGTAACACCATATTTATCACCAAATTTAGCTTGACTTAAATTACTCTTTAGTCTTGACTCTTTGATAAATTTACTTATTTTTTCTTGATTCATACCTCACCTCTAGTTAATAAATAGTAATATTATTATACTATCATTTTCATAAAAAAAAAAGATAACTAAAAAGTTATCTAATCAATATCGATATATTTTTTATTTTCGACTTCTTCTTTTTCTTCTTTTGGAATAACAATATTTAAAATACCATTTTTAAAACTTGCTTTTATATCATCATCAGCAATATCTTCTCCTACATAGAAACTACGAGAAAACTCACCTGCATAACGCTCACGACGAACATATTTACCTTTTTGCTCATCATCTTTATTAGAGCTAGTTTTAGCTTGAATAGTTAAATAACCATTTTCAATTGAAATATTAATATTTTCTTTTTCAAATCCTGGTAAATCAACTAATAACTCATAACTATCCTCGTGTTCTTTAATATCGGTTTTCATAACCTTATCATTATTAGAAAAAAACAAATCGTCAAATAAATCAAAATCATTTCTACGTGGTACTAACATCATAAAATCATCCTTTCTACAAATATATTATGTTCATTATTTTTTTTAATATTAAGGTATTGTTACTACACGATCAATTGCTTTTAAGTAGCTTGAATTCTCATTTAAAACAGTGAGTGCAACTTTCATATCAGTTCCATTAGCGTGAATTATATAATGTTTATTATTCAAAACACCTAAATATAACATGACATGTCCACTTTGATATAGTAAACTTGGATACTTATTTTTTATGGTTTCTAACTTCTGTTTTGGTGTTTTATTTTTTAATGATATTATAGTTCCAACACTTTTATTTTGATTAGATGTATTTCTTGGAAACATAAAACCAAAAGTTCGATAAACATTAGCAACATAGCTAGAACAATCAACGCCATCATTCATTCCACCCCAGCTATATTTTATGCCTTTATACTTAAGAGCTTGAAGATAAACATTCCTTTTAGTATATGCTAAAAAACCAACATGAGCCTTATTTTTTGCTACAGTTATTTCTTCTTTTTTTACATAACCATCACTTCCTTTTTTTGGTAGTATAACTCTATAGCCATTAGCCGAATTACCAACATATGGTAATCTTACACTCATATCAAGACTTACACCAGATACACTAACTTTTACATCAGTTATGACAACAAAAGAACTATTTTTTGTAAAATAAGTAAAATCATCACTACTAGCAATTGCTACATTATCTTTTTTTATCCAACCGACATAAAAAGGACTTATAACAAAATTCCATTTGCCATCTTTACTTTCATGAACAACTAAAACAGGTGTATTAACATGTAATTCACTCTCTTGAATATTATCAAAATTATTAGCGCCCTTACGATCATAAAAATGAATATCAGTTGGAAATGACTTTAAATTAGTACGTTTAACAATAATTCCTCTAACAACATTAATTTGCTGTTTAATATTATCTAAATTACGATTATCCAAAATTGTTTGAGTATTTTGTTTTGTTAAAACGGTATTGCCATTATATTTAGGCAAACTAGGTAATTTATAACTATTAATATAAGCTAAAACTTTATCTTTAGATATGGTAGAAATATTGTAAACATCATAAGCCATACCTGATTTTGTTTTAATACTATTATTATAGCTACTTATTTGTGAAGAACTTAATATAACTTTATCTGTCCCAAGTGTCTTAGCAAAATCCATACTATTTTGTGTTTTAGTTTTACTTGTAGTTGTGGTAGTTGATTTTGTTTGTGAAGTTGGTTTGTTAGTTTTTTTATTGGATGCTTTAGTTGTTGTTTCTTTATCATCTTCTTTTTGATTATTAGTAACATCTTTATTTATATTGTTATTTTCATCATCAGCCTTTTCTGTTTCTACTATCTTATCATTATTTTTGTCATTGTCATCTTTCGTCGAATCATCAAGTTGTTTAGATTGACAACTGATGCAAGAAAACAAAATAAATAAAATTACTATAACCTTATTCTTCACTATATCACCTATTCATATTATACACCAAAAAAATTTTATGTTACCATAAAATTTTTCATAGTGTTAACAAAAATTAATACTCCAGTAAAACAACAAAAAAAGACCCTTATTAATTAAGGAATCTTTTTTTGTTGTTTTCTATTAATTGAATAATTTGCTTTTAAATGCTACTAAAGCACTAGATATCATAGTAATTAAAGCAATTAAACACATCATACTGTATGATGTAATTCCATCTAATGTTTCTGGATTAGATGGAATTACATCTTCAACCTTTGGTTCTTCGGTTGGTTTAACTACAGCATATACTGCTGTTAATCTTACATTACTGTCTAATACACTATCACTAGTATATTTATTTCCATTTTCATCCACGAAATATAAGAAACCTTCTTCTTCTGTTATTTCTTTTAGGAATTCTACATCACTTACTTTTGTTCCTTCATCTAATGTAGTTGTTTCGCCATTAATTTCAACATTAATTGTATATCTAGCAAAAATAGTCATTTCTTCAGCTATAGTTGTTGTATCATATACAATTTCACCATTCTCATTAACAAAATATACACCATTTTTGTTTGCAGGAACTTCAAAATTTTTCATTGCTTCTTCTAATGTTTGACCTGAAGCATTTTTTGCTTTTCCTATCTCTGTAGCTTCACCATCTTGTAATTCCAATGTATATTCTTCACCATCGAATGTAACTGTTACGGCATAAACAGCTCTTAACTCTAAATTACTTTCTAACTTATCACTTAACTGATAATGTTTTCCTTTACTATCAACAAAATATTTGAAGTTAGCTTTTTTAGCTACATCTGCTAAAAGAGAAGATTCACTAAGTTCACTTCCAACTTCTAAAGTTTGAGTTGAACCATTAATTTTAACGCTAGCACCATAAACTACTGTAATAATATTTACATCGTAATCAACCATAGTTCCTTGTGTGTATTCTCTTCCTTCAGCATCATAATAATGTGCATAAACATATTTGCTTTTATCAGTTTCACTTAATTTCATAGCATCATCTAATCTTTTTCCATCAGCTGTTGTTGCATTACCAATTCTTGCAGCTTTACCATCTTGTAATTCTAGTGTGTATTCTTCACCATTAAATGTAACTGTTATAGCATAAACAGCTCTTAACTCTAAATTACTTTCTAACGTATCACTTAACTGATAATGTTTTCCTTTACTATCAACAAAATATTTGAAGTTAGCTTTTTTAGCTACATCTGCTAAAAGTGAAGATTCACTAAGTTTACTTCCAACTTCTAAAGTTTGAGTTGAACCATTAATTTTAACGCTAGCGCCATAAACTGTTTTAGTAATTCCTACATTACAATCAACCATAGTTCCTTGATTGTATTGGTTTCCTGTAGCATCATAATAATGTACATAAACATATTTGTTTTTATCAGTTTCACTTAATTTCATAGCATCATCTAATCTTTTTCCATCAGCTGTTGTTGCATTACCAATTCTTACAGATGCCCCATCTCTGCCAAGTTCTAATGTGTAATCTTCTTCATTAAATTTTACAGTTATAGTATAAATAGCATAAACAGTGTCAGATTCATTCCAAGCACTACCACCTGTTACCTGATTACCCTTACTATTTACAAACTTAACAAAAAGTTTATTTTTAAAATTAGCTGCTGATTTTAATTTAGCAAGTAATTCTGAATTAGTTGTCCAGTTACTTCCTTTAGTAATTTCGTAACGTACTCCTTGATATGTAACATATACTACTTCTGTACCTTTACTATTTACGTACTTTACTCCTTTATTTTGTATTAATTCACCATCATAATCGTCTGGTACAACGATTTTTGAACCACTTACTGCTAATTTCATGACATTTGCTGTATTTTCAGCATCAGGTTTAACAGTTGCACCATCGCCTGCTGTAATTTGTTTTGCACCTTTTAAACCATCAATTGTTAATTCAGTAGTACCAGATGTTTCTTCATCTTTATTAGCCCATACATATGCTGTTCCAGTTATAGTTACATTTTCAACTGTGGTTTTTGAATTACTAAAACTATCATTTGCATAACTTCCAATACTAGTAGCACTTCCAATAACAGGTCCAGCTATCTTAGTATCTTTTATTGTTGCTTCACCATAATTCATAACACCTGTAGTTTTTGTTTTTTTCAAATTAATAGTAGTACCTTGAACTGTAGCTTTCCCATAATTATGAATTCCAGTACCTCCAGTAGCAGTTACATCAATTACAGAATCCTTAACTGTTAAGCCATTTTCAGATCTATTAATTATACCAGCATATACATCTGGATTAACTATTGTAACTCCTTCAACCGTCATTGTTGCATTAGCATCATTTGCGATACAAGAAGCACCTTTTGCTACGCAAGTAATAGACCCTTTTTCAGAACCAGTATCTTTAATAGTTAAATTACCTTGGTTTTGAATTGCATATCCTGAAGTTGGACCTGTAATTTTATGACCTTTTAAGTCAATGGTTATAGTTTTTCCTGATAAAACAGTTAGTTTTGAATCAAGTGTGATATCTTTTGATAATTCAATTGTTTGATCAGAACTAAGCGCACCATTTAAACCTTCAAAGTCTTGAACAGTTATTGCTTCAGCATTTACATTAACAGCAAATAATGTAATAAACGCTAAAGCAATCATTCCAAATAATTTTGAGATTTTACTCATATCTCCATTCTCCTTCCTATAGTCGATAAGATCCTCTTATCTGCGATATATAATAATCAAATTGTCGATTATTGTCAATACAAAATCTAAAATTTAATACAATTTATAAGTAAATTTTAAGTTTTGTACCGTTTTAAAGAGATATTAAGTACTCTTCATTCTTTATTATATCCACTCTTCAAAAAAATATTCTAAGTATCATGATAAATTTTGATAAACATTATAGATTACAAAGTTATTTATTTACACTAAAAATATATTCTGTTATAATTTGATTAGATTAGAGGTGTTAGATGAAAAAAATATTAACAATATTCGCGTACATAATATCTTTTATACTAATGAGTTTATATATTATACTTGAGCTAAATGATAACGTAACAATAACCCCCCTATTTCGTATTGTCACCGTTATTCTTATTTGTTTATTTATGTACACCGGAAGTAAAGTTAGTGACAACCAAAAATTGATGAAAGTTAATCTATGGTGTTGGTTTATCTTTTATATTATTTTACTGGCAACGCTAACTTTATTTGATGATTATTATAATCGTAACCATTTTAATATTTTAAATTGGAATAAAGAGTTTTTAAATTCATATTTAAAATATTCTTTCAACATCATACCATTTAAAACAATCATAAATTTTACTAATCGTTTCTTAAACAATTCTTTAAATACAAGTGTTTTTCTTTTAAATATCGGTGGTAATCTTTTAGCTTTTACGCCATTTGCTTTTTTCTTACCTAGATTATTTAAAAAACAAAAAAGATTATTAAATTTTGTTTTAACAATGTTTTCTATTGTTTGTTTAATTGAAATTTTACAGTTTATAACTTTATCTGGTGCTTGTGATATTGATGATGTTATTTTAAATGTTTCAGGTTCTATTATTGCTTATAAATTACTTAGTATTAAATTAATTGATAGATTTTTTAATAAAATTTTTTAAATATAATTAAGAAAAAAAGCGTAACAACGCTTTTTAATTTACTTGTTTATAACTTGATAATGTAACAGATATTTTCTTTTCTTTATATTCACGTCCATCTATATATTTTATTTTTAATGTAACTTTATCTTTAGCTTTTTTTGTTTCTAAAACTTCACTTATGTCGGAAAATTGTGTAACTTTTCGTCCTTCTATTTCAACGATTATATTACCAATTTCAATTTTAGCTTTATCAGCTCCACTATCTTTAACGATACTACTTACATAAAATCCTTCTGGTAAGCCATAAGCTTCACTATAATCTTCTGTTATCATATAACCACTTACACCTAAGTATCCTCTTTCATCTTCTGATAGCGTTTCACCATTCATAAGTTGAACTATTAAATCAGATACATCAGAAATTGGAATAGCAAACCCCATTCCTTCAATACTAGCTGAGCTTAAATCACTTGATGAATATTTAGCAGAATTGATACCAACTACTTCACCTTTACTGTTAAGTAAAGCACCTCCACTATTACCACCATTAATGGCAGCATCAATTTGAATCATATTGGTAGAAACATTATCAATGCTTACTTTACGATTTAAGGCACTAACTACACCAGTCGTAACTGATTGTCCATAACCTAAAGCATTACCTATAGCAATAACACCATTACCAACTTTTAATTTTGTACTATCACCCATAGTAGCTATTTTAATACTACTAAGTGTTTCACTATCTAATGATTTTAATGGTACTGTTATAATAGCTATATCTTTTGATGTTGAACTACCCTTAACTGTAGCATCAACACTTTTATCATTAATAAATTGAACACTTAAACTTTCAGCATCTTCAATAACATGACGATTTGTTAGAATCATTAATTCATTACTTGTTTTACTAACAATAATACCAGATCCAGCACCTGTTGCATATTGTTCACTACCAAAATAACCTGGTCCATACCTACCACTAGTTACTAATGTTTTACTAGTTATCGCAACAATTGACGGCATAACATTTTGAACAACATCTGATACATCTGTTAATTTTATTCCTTCACCTGTTGATTGAGATGTCTTTGTATAAGTTAACTCAACATCATTTTTGTTACTATCACTTTGTAATTTATTTTCTTCTTTACCAATGAAAAAGATAACTGCCCAAAAAGCACCTACAACTAAAACAACTAATAAAATAAGAAAAACAGCATTTGATTTATTCTTTTTATTAACATTTTTATAACTATAGTCACTTTGAACATTATTTTCTTCTTTAGCTTCATTTACTTGTTCAACTACTTCAGCATCAATAATTACTTCTTTCTCTTTTTCTGTTTCATCTTTTTTCTTTAATTCACTCATATTTTATCTCCTTCTTGTTTAATTATAATTTTTTTTTGTGTCGGTTTTGTGAAAAAAAAGGAAGAAAAAAATTTTTTCAACACAATTAATTGCTTTTTTCAATTTTTTTCATTCCTCCCATATAAGGTTGTAAAACTTTAGGAATTAAAATAGTTCCATCTTCCTGATAGTTATTTTCAAGTAACGCAATTAGCATTCTTGGGGGAGCAATAACGGTATTATTTAGTGTATGAACAAATTCTTTATCCCCATTATCTTTTTTATATCTTATAGCTAATCTCCTAGCTTGAGCATCAGTTAAATTAGAACAAGAACATACTTCAAAATATTTTTGTTGCCTTGGACTCCAAGCTTCAATATCACAAGAACGATATTTTAAATCGGCTAAATCACCACTACAACAAACTAATTTACGAACTGGTATATCAAGGGTTCTAAATAATTCAACAGAATAATTCCACATTTTATCATACCAAATATCACTATCTTCTGGCTTACATAAGACAACCATTTCCTGTTTTTCAAATTGATGAATACGATAAATGCCTCTTTCTTCGATACCATGAGCACCAACTTCTTTTCTAAAGCAAGGAGAATATGAAGTCATAGTAATTGGTAATTCAGCACAAGGTAATATTTGGTCTTTAAATTTAGCAATCATAGAGTGTTCACTAGTACCAATTAAGTATAAGTCTTCATTTTCGATTTTATACATCATATTAGCTTTCTCTTCAAATGACATAACACCATCTACAGCATCACTTCTAATCATGTAAGGTGGAATACAATAAGTAAATCCTTTATTAATCATAAAGTCACGTGCATATGTTAAAACAGCACTATGTAATCTAGCTATATCACCCATTAAATAATAAAAACCATTACCACTAACTCTACCAGCGGCCTCTTTATCAAGTCCATTAAAACTTGCCATAATATCAGAATGATATGGTATTTCATAACTAGGAACAACAGGGTCTCCAAATCTTTGTTCTTCAATATTTTCACTATCATCTTTCCCAATTGGAACATCATCGGCAATAATATTAGGAATTTTCATCATTTTTTCTTTTATATCTTTGTTTAAATTTTCTTCTTTTTTAGTAAGTTCGTCGATATCTTCTCCCATTTTAGCTACTTCTTGTTTTATTTTCATAGCTTCATCTTTTTTTCCTTCACGCATTAAAGCTCCAATTTGGTCACTAATACGATTTTTTTCAGCTTTTAAATTATCTGCTTTCGTTTTTGTCTCACGATAAGAAACATCTAAATCATATATTTCATCAACTAAAGGTAGTTTAGCATCTTGAAATTTCTTTTTAATATTTTCTTTAACTAAATTTTTATTTTCTCTTATTAATTTTATATCTATCATAATTATCTTTTCCTCTCTTTAAATAAACTTAGACTATTTTTATATAATATTTTTTCTATTTCTTCTTCTTTATAATACTTTTTTAATTTACTAGATAATTTAAAGTAAAAATCTTGATAAGGAAAAAGCATTATTTTACTATCAATACCTAAAAATTCCATATTATCTGATGATACCATAACATTATCGATACCAAGTAAAAAAACAGCATGTCTAATTTGATTAACATAATCATCAATATTTTTAGCAAAATAATTAACTGCAACTAATCCTAATTTTCCACCCATTTGTTTTAGTTCGGTTAATTGCTGTTCATCGAGATTTCTTGGATGATCAAAATAAGACCTTAAATTAGAATGACTAGCAAAAACAAATGGATACTTATTTTCTTTAATAATTTTTACAATATCTTTAAATGTTTGCCGATTAGCATGAGATAAATCAATACCAATATTTAATCGTATAGCTTCTTTAATAAATTTTTCACCTAAAGTAGTTAGTCCTTTATTCGATCGAATTCCTGAACCATATTTATTAGGATTATTCCAAACTATTAAAAAAGAATCAAGACCAGCTTCTTTAAGAGGCTTTAAATCACTAATATCTAGGTAATCACAACCTTCAATACTATAATAAAAGTTAACATCTGGTATATATTTTTCTAAAACAGCTCGAGCTTTTTTAAACATTGATAAAACATCGCCTTGATAATAATTTACTCCTAATTCTTCATTCATTTCATCTAAATTCATAAAATAAAGATTAGCCAAAATATTTTTAATGTTTCCTTTTTTTATGTAATCGCGATATCTGATTAACATTTCATAATCATTATTTATATAACAACAATAAGCAATTGTAAGTAAATCACAATGCATATCAAACATCTTATCACTTCCTTAAAAATAAAAAGACTATAAATAGGAGTGCATAGCACGGTACCATCCTAATATAGTCTTAATTAAGATAACGGGTTCCCCCGGAAATGTTTACATTTCTCTCCAAAGTAGATTCACTAATTTCTTATAAATTGTTTTCACCAACCACAATCTCTCTACTTATAAAAAATTAGTTACTATTCTTTTTCATCGATTTACATATGTATTTTATCATCATTTTCTTTTATTTGTCAATCATTATATTATATGCTAATTTTTTTAAACCGATATCATTTTAACTTTATTATCGTAATTTAAATCAGTTAAATAATCATCTAAACAAGGTATCTGTTGTTTTAAAGATGTAACTATACTCTGATATTTCTTATGATTCGCTACATCATTTATTAGTCTTGTGATTTCATCACTAATATCATGAGATATACTATATTCTAATTTAGCTATTTCAGCAATAATATTTACTAATATCTCTTGCATATTTTCTTCACTAGTAATAAATTTTTCATTTAAATTAAATAATTCTTTGAAAGATACCCAATCCTCATCAAGATAGTGCTCATGATTAATAAAAGCTGCTAAACCATTTTTCAAATAATTATTTATTTGTTCATAAACTTTTAACATATGCTCATATTTTTTTCTATTTTGTTCATAAGTTTTTTTATGACTTAAATAACTTTCATTTTTATCACTAAATATTTTCTCGATAAGTTTTTTTAAGCTAACACCTAAAACACCCAATAATCCGATTGGCCATAAAAAGTCTATTATATACTGAGAAAAAGGTTTAGTATTAAAAGATTGATTATATAAATTAATAAAGCCACAAAATGAAGCAAGACTTTTATAATTAAATTCTACATAGGGATTCAATAAATATTCAGCTAATTGTTGCTTACTCTCATATCCTGATAGATAAGTTTGCCAATTCGTATCGCCAGCAGTTATAGATAACTTTAAAGAAGCAATGATTTTCTCGTTAAATTTAATCATCTCATCAACATTAATATCCATATTGGGTAAAACTTGTTGTAACTTTGTTTCTAACTGCTGTCCAGTTGCTTGCTCTATCATTTCAATTTTAGAACGATAATAATTTTGAAGAGCTTTATCCTCGATTAACAACATTTCTTTAATCGTTTCTTTAGCGTACAAATCATTGACTATAAAGTTCTCATTTAAAAGTTCTTTTAATGAATAACCATCACTTAAAGCTTTTATAAAACTTTCATCTTCAAGTAAATAATTTTCACCTATTTGAAGAAAAAGATTCATTTTTGTATATATCTTTATTTGATAATCTAAATAATTTTTTGTTGATTCATATTCATCTTTTTTCATAACATACTTTTTACTTTTAGAACCAACCAACTTGCTAGTCCATGAATCATCCATACCCCATAAAAAACATCCAGCAACAGTAGGTACAACAAATTCATAACCTGTTTTATTAATAGCTACTGAAGCTATCGATAAACCAGCTGCTATTATTAATAAACAATTAATTTGTTCATGAAACTTTTCATCAATCTTATCAGCTATTTTTAAACTTAATTGTTTTGACGCTAAAAATTTTTGCCATTTTTCTTCGTTATTAGCACTTAATTTTTTTAAAGTTTTAATCTTTTGATCATTATATTCAATAATTATTTTTTTCGTTATTTTTTCCATAAAATTACTCCTTAATTTAAATTATATAAAAGGTTATTTAAAAAATTTGTTTGTTCTTTTGTATGGTTATTTTTTAATTCGTTTGCAATATCAATTTTAAGATCACGAATCATTATTTCCTGTTTATCTCGCATCTCAGTTAATAATTTTAAAGCTTTTTGATCTTGATTTAACCAAATCTTATTTAAGCAAAGATTGTAATCATAAAAAGCACCCTTTTGGATTTTTAATCTTATATTTTGTAAAATAACCTCATCACCATATAAACTATAATTATATAGATTAGAATAAGTATTTCTAATATTTATCAAATCGAGATATTCTTCATTATAATAAGTTAAATTAACAAAATTTTCTTCATATGCATCTTCACTTTTTTGTAATAGTAAAATAACTATGATATTTACCATTAAACAAA
Organism: uncultured Bacilli bacterium; assembly: GCA_947630955.1. Lineage (GTDB taxonomy): Bacteria > Bacillota_I > Bacilli_A > RF39 > UBA660 > UBA5578. Next base: position 17,148 of record CANRJK010000012.1, read on the forward strand.
AAAGCAAAGTAATGATAATTGTTAATACTATCTTATTTAAAAGAAAATAGATACTTAAAGAACTAATGATTAAATTTAAAGTAATAAATTTAAAACTATGAAGACATTGTAAAATTTTATACCAATGACTTTGTTTTTTACAGTTATTTGAATACTGACTAGCTATATCCCTATTAGTATCAATATTTTCATCAATATGAGAAATTTTAGAAAGAAAATCTTGTTGTGAAATCATAATCTCACCTCTTTATTTATTAAATCAAACTCGGTAACTATTATACATAAGAACATATAAAAAAGCAATAAAAAAGATTATTCATGATAATCTTTGAGTTAATTATTCTTTTTCTTTTTTTGATAAGGTTCAACATGAATATTAATATATTCAATAGCTTCACTATACTCTCTTATTTTATCTTCAATAATATCAGCAGTCTTATGAACATCAATTAACTTCATGTCGCCATCCATAACAATAGTTAAAGTTAAACTAGATTTATGACCAAATTTCATAATGATTAACGAGTTTATTTCTAAAACGCCATCAGTATCTTTAATAATTCTACGGATTTTTTTGATATAATCACGGTCAGTTTCTTGTTCCCCTAAAACAATACTAGCATTTTCCCTAATAACTTTTATACCAATATGAAGAATAAATAGACCAACAATAATGCTCGCTACAAGATCAGCATATAAAAAATTTTTACTAATACCTCCTAGCTGCATCATTATAGCTGAAATTAAAACAACAATCGATGATATAACATCAGTTCTACTTTCTTTACCACTAGCCATTAAAATATTATTATTTAGTTTTTTACCTTGATAAATAATATAATTTGATAGTAATAATTTCAAAATTATTGTAATAAAACTAACTAAAATAACCATAACACTTGGAATAACAATATCTTTTTTAGCAGCATGATAAATAACTTCTATCCCAACGGCAATAATCAAAATACCTATAATTAAACTAGTTAAATATTCAATTTTTCCATGACCATAAGGATGTTTATCATCAGCTGGTTTTAAAGCTAAATAATTACCAATAATAGCAATCACATCAGTAATTAAATCACTAAGCGAATGAATACCATCTGATAATAAAGCTCCTGAACTAAAAAGGAAACCCGTAATAACTTTAAAAATTGCTAGAAAAAGATTAGTAACAACACTAACAATCATTACAGATGAAATTTTATTTTTCATAACTACCCCTTATTTTGCTTGATACCAATCAGTACCATATTCAATATCAACCTTAAGTGGAACACTTAAAGTATATGTATGCTCCATGATATCTTGAACAACTTGTTTTACTTGTTCAAATTCTTCATTCACACAATCAAAAACTAATTCATCGTGAACTTGAACAACCATCTTCGTTTTTAAATGTCTCTTTTTTAATTCTCTATATATTTCTACCATTGCTTTTTTAATAATGTCAGCACTTGTTCCTTGAATAGGAGCATTTAAAGCCATTCGCTCAGCACTGCTTCTAATCATATAATTTTTATTATTAAGTTCTGGTAAAGTTCTACGACGATTGAATAATGTCTTAACATATCCATTAGTGTGAGCCTCTAAAACAACATTATCCATATAATTTTTAATACCTGGATAAGTAACTAAATAATCATCAATAAACTTAGCTGCTTCTTTTGGTGTTATCCCAACATTAGAAGATAAGCCATAACTACTAATACCATAAATAATTCCAAAATTAACAGCTTTAGCAGCTCTACGCATGTCTTTAGTAACATCTTCTAAAGGACATTTAAAAATATCACTAGCTGTTTTAGCATGTATATCAATATCATTTTTAAAAGCATTAATTAATGATTCAACATTAGCCATATGCGCAAGTAATCTTAATTCAATTTGTGAATAATCACTACTTAAAATTTTTCCTTCATTACTAGGAATAAAAGCTTTACGAATTAATCTTCCATATTCATTACGAATAGGGATATTTTGTAAATTAGGTTCTATTGATGATAATCTACCCGTCCTTGTCAAAGTCTGGGTATAAATAGTATGAATCTTCCCATCAGGAAAAACACTTTTTATTAAACCTTCAATATAAGTTGAATATAACTTAGTAAGCATACGATAATCTAATACTTTGCTAACAACAGGATGATCATTAACTAATTTTTCTAATACTTCAACAGCTGTTGAATACCCTGTTTTACCTTTTTTACCATGACGAAGCCCTAAATGTTCAAATAGTACTTCTCCTAATTGCGAAGGTGATGAAATATTAAACTTCAAACCAGCTAAAGTATAAATTTCTTCACTTAAACTATCAATACGTTGTTTTATTTCTTCTCCCATTTCTTTTAATGTATCGATATTAACAGATATACCAGTATATTCCATATCTCCTAAAACGATACTAAGAGGCATCTCAATATCTGTAAACAAACTAAGCATTTCTTTCGCTTTTAGTTCATCTGTTAATTGTTCCTTGGTATCATAGATAAATTTAGCCTTCATAACACTAGCTTTCATAATAGCATCCATATTATACTCTTTTTTCTTAGGATATAAATTTTCTTTAAATGGAATATCTAAATCAAATTGATTAGCTAAATACGCAATATCTTCTTTTAAATTATATTCTAGTAAATAAGCAGCAATTGAAGTATCAAAAACAATATTATCTACGTATATATTATGCCATCTTAAAGCAACTGTTAATTTTTTAGCATCATAAGTATATTTATTAGCACTCATCAAAAACAAAGGATTTTCTTTTAAAACTTCATAAGGAATGAAAGCGCTTATCTCATCATTATATATTCCCATTCCTAAAATATCTGTTTTATGATAATTATCATTTGTTATTTCTAAGAAAACAGCACAATTATCAATTTTATCCAAGTCTTTAACATCATTAATAATTTTATATTCAATTTCTTCATCTTTTTTGACAGTATGCATTTTCTTTAAAAAAGAGAAAAATTCTAAATCTTCATATAATTTATTTAAATTATCAAAATCAGGATTTTGGCAAATAATATCATCCATATTAATATCCATAGGTACTTCACGATAAATAGTTGCAATCTCATAACTCATATAAGCATTATCTTTATCATTTACTAATTTATCATGAACTGAACCTTTAATCTTGTCGATGTTTTCATATATACCATCTAATGTTTTATATTCGTGTAATAATTTTAAAGCTGTCTTTTCTCCTATACCTTTAACACCTGGAATATTATCACTAGCATCCCCCATTAAAGCTTTAAGATCAATAATATTAATGGGATCTATCCCATAATCTTCTTTAAATGTTTTCTCAGTATAACGGATATAATCTTTCTGTTTTAACAACTTAATATCAACTTGAGGTGATATTAACTGAAGTAAATCTTTATCACTACTAATAATTGTTCCTACATAATTATCATCTAAATCACATAATCTAGCAAAAGTACCAATAATATCATCAGCCTCGTAATTATCGATTTCATAATATTTAATACCCATATATCCAAGTAACTCTTTCGCAATTGGAAATTGCAATTTCAACTCATCTGGGGTTTCACTTCTTCCACCTTTATAAAAATCGTATTTATCATGACGAAAAGTTTTACCTTTATCAAAAGCTACAATCATTCTCGTTGGTTGTTCTTCTTCAACAATTTTATTAATCATATTAGTAAAACCAAATAAAGCGTTAGTTGGAAAACCTTTACTATTTTTCATAAAATTACCATTATAGGCTGTAGCGTAATAACTTCTAAAAAGTAAATTATTACCATCGACTAATATTATTTTTTCCATAATTCCTTGTATGATATATATAGTCAGTTACAAGAGAGATTTTGTATTTACATACTGACTAGTATATTATCA
>CANRJK010000013.1 GCA_947630955.1 uncultured Bacilli bacterium
ATTGCCTTCTTATCAATTTTCTTACCTGCATGTATTAATATATCTCCACGATATTTAGTTTTCCAAGTTCTAAATTCGTATTTTTTATAACCTTTTGCTATTAATGTTGCCCATGGTTGTTTAATTGTTATTACTTTCAAGTCCACCACATCCTTTTTACATATAATTTGATTTAATAAACTTTATAATAAAATTAGTAATTTTTAGTTTTACATAAATGATATGGTTTCGCAATTGGTTTAACTAGTTTAGAAGATAAAAACAAATAATCATTTATATCAATAGAACAACAGTCTTCTAATTTTGAGTTAATATAATCGATAACAGCTATTGTATTAGCTCTGATTTCAACTTCGTATTTAGAATTTTCAGGTATTAATTGCCTACTATCAACAATCTTGGATAATTCATCATTAAATACTAGTATGCCTAATGCTCGTAATGTTTGTGGTATTTTGTAATCTGCACATCCTACTAAGTTGCTATAATCAACTTTGGTACCATCAATTAATTCTTTTAAATGCAAAATATCTGAAGTTAATAATTGAGCCAATTTATAAAAATATATTTTTTTTCCATTATATTGTCTTTCATCACAAAAGGCACCAAAGTTATTAATGATAATATCAAATAATTCCGTATCTTTACTGATATCTTTAATATAATTATAAAAATTGCCATTCATTTTTTCATTAACTACCTTACATATTTCCACAATAGTATTATATCTATCTTGTAAAAAAGGAATTTCAACATTACCTTTTAAGATATTAGAGAATTCTTCAAAAGATAGATTTGTAAAATCAATTCTGTCTAACTTTTTTATATATTTTAGTAAAGCATATAGTAAAGCATCTGAACCATCTTTTTCTCCTTCAATAGTTTTTATTGACCATTTTGGTTGTCCCCAAAAGCAATAATCTATTGAATCAAATATCAGCATAAAATTAATTATTTTATCAATTTTCATATCAAATAAATGATATGGATTACTACTTAACCAAAATTTAATTTTTTGACAATCAATTGTATTAATATACTCATCTAATTTTTCATAATCAATTAATACATATTCACTGTTTTTAGAAACATAGTTGCATGAAACTTTTATTTTTTCTAACATCTTGTTTTCCTCCTTTATAATGTTTCAAAAATGGAAAATTTTTTTGACAAATTAAATTATGTATAAATGTCTTGGATATTACTTTTGAATTTTTTACTTTTATGCACTATTATATTTTTTTACTTAATATATGTTTTATTTTTTACTTCCTCTAATCTAATTTTGTTTTTATCTTCAAAATACTCATATTCATATGTTTTTCCATTACAATAGACATAAACTTTGTGAAGGTTATTTTTATACCAAACAGAATAATTAAATTCATCAGTGTTAAATATCATTTTCAATTGCCTTTCGATTTCAATATTTCTCATATCATAAATTATATCATTATCTACAACATCTAAATTATCTAATTTAGGATGATTAGTTAACGTTTTAAGAATTCTCCACCCCGTAATCTCGTCCTTATTTAAAGGCTCAAACCCAAAATCTAAATATAATTTTGCAGCTAACCAAGTAGTGGTTTGCGTGTGAAGAATTAATTTATCATGACCTAATTTACTTGCGATACTAATAAACTTAGATATTAACGGTCTAGCTAAATGTTTTCCTTGATATGCCCTTCTAATAGCAAACCAGTCAACTGCCGCATTACAACCGAATTTTTCATTTTTTAAGAGCGATATCGTTGCAGTTCCAACTTTAATACCAGTTTTATTTTCTACTATAAAAATACATCGCTTATTTAATTCATCATAAAAAGAATCGTAAAAATCATGAAAGTATTTAATGCCTTGATTTATACTAGTAAACTCCCCACTTTCAATATGTATATCCACCCATTTTAATTCATCACCTTCTTGGTAAAACTCATAATGAAACCCAGCTGGTAAATCATAATGCTTATATTTTGAGGTATCATTATATATCATTAATAGCTCATAATATTTTATCGTATTATCTAATGTTTTCATGTTACACCTACTTTTTAAATATTATATTTCGGTAAAAAATAATCTAAACAACTTTCTAGTTCATAATTATAAAAAATACCTTTAAAGCTCATCTAAAATAATTTTAACATATTTTTATTATTTATTGTGAACTTTAAAGGTTTCATGTCATTATTTATTTATTTTATTTTGATTACAACAAAAATTATTAAATTGTTAACCTTTTTTTATTTTTTGCAGATATTTAACTCAAAAAAATTAATATTAATTATTTTGTAATTATGTATTTTTTGACTTTTTCTACTATTTCATCATGTGATATTCCATTAGTTATTATTGCTCCTCTTATATCTTGATCATATCTTTGATTGCAACCAAATAAATCAGTAACTTTACCACCAGCTTCAGTAACAATAATATGAGAAGCGGCTATATCACAATTTCCATGTTCTGTACCAGGAAATACATCACAAGAAAAGTCACCAGTAGCAATCGCCATACAGCTTCTTGCAACACTTCCAATTGAAGATATTTTGGAAGATTGTTTTAGTTCTTTTATTAATAATAATTCATCGATTATATCATTATTAAAAATTTCAACATTAGTTCTATAACCTAGTTCTCCTAATCTTTTGTCATTTACAGAAATTTTTACATCATTACAATATGCACCTTTACCTAATATAGCAGAATACATTTTATCTTCATTCATATTATATACAACACCAATTATGGGTTGCCCATTGTAAACTAAAGCTAAAGAAAAAACAAATACAGGAATATGATTTACATACATTCCAGTACCATCAACTGGATCACATACCCAAACATATTCTGAAGTTGTGTGATAACTTTCTTCTTCACCATTGACAGAATGCTTAGGATATTTTTCTTTAACAGCATCTATTAAATAACTATTTATCTTTTTATCAACCACTGTCACAACAGATTTATCTAGTTTGTAATCTAAATCAATTGTAGAATTATAATATTTTTTCATTGTTTCTCCAGCATATCTGGCAATTTCTTTTGCAAACGCTAAATACTCATCATACATAATAATTACCTCCAAAAATTTAATAATAAGTTGTCTTTTTTATTAAATATGTCTTCTATTTGATTTTAACATATAATCTTACAAAAGAAAATGAATTTAGTCTTTTTACTTTAGTATTTCTTGAACTTTATTAATAATATAATTTTTGGTTTCTAAAAAATCCATATGTAAAGATATAGCTAATTCATTATATAAATATTTTTCGGCTTGATGAAAATAATTGCTGTCTTTTTCACTAATTTTTTTATTATTTTTAATTCTCTCATTATTTCTTAAATAAGTTGTTTTAATAATTTTAATTAAGTTTTCATGAATACCACTAGCTAGTAATTCTTTATATTTTCTTTCAATATATTTGTCATCAATATTAGTTAAAGGTTTAATATTAGGAATATTATTTATTAATTGTTCTGCATCTTTCTTACTAATAATTTTTCTTAGATACCCCATTTTATTATCAGTTGGAACATCAATGATTAATGATTTATCATCAATAGGTGATAGTATATAATATTCAATTCCATTTAACTTATTTTTTCTTATTTCCTTTATCTTACAGACATCTTTTTTATACACAACATAACTATTTGCTTTATACATTTTTCCTCCTATTTATTTTCTTTAATTCACTTTGAAGAAGTAATATTCCTGTTATAAACGCTAGAATATCAGCTATAATAGCGCTCCATAACATCGACACTACACTATGAGTTAAATTAGCTATTAAGATAATACTAGGTACAAAGAAAATGACATCTCTTGATAAGGCTAACAATGTTGATTTATAACTAGATCCCATCGATTGCAACAAGATAGACATTGATTTAGTGAGACAAGTTAGAACAATTCCACCTAAAAAGATATTCAAACAATACTTAGCATATTCCATATATTCAAATGTATTTTTATGACCAAAAATATTAATAATAAAACTTGGAAAAAATTCAAATAATATAAAAGCTATAATACCAATTATTAAATTTGTTAATAAAATATATTTAATAGTTTGTTTGACCCTATCAGTATTACCAGCACCCATATTATAACCAATAATAGGCATACCACCTAATGAAACACCAACAATAATTGATATAACAATACCAAAAACTTTCATACAAATTCCAATAACAGCAAGTGGTGTTACAACACCATAAGCGACATTAGAACTAGATATTGTCTCATATCCATACTTACATACCAAATTATTAGCAACAGCTATAATAATTACAATGGCAAGTTGCGTAATTAGGGAAGCTAATCCTAAAGAAATAATTTGTTTACAGATAGTATTATTTAATCTCATAGACGGTTTGTTAAGTTTAAAAGATTTAGTCTTTTTCAAATAATAATATAAACTAAAGACGAAGGTTAAAATTTGACCTATTACCGTTGCAATAGCAGCTCCACTAACTCCCATTTTAAATGCAAAAATAAAGATAGGGTCTAAGATAATGTTGGATAAAGCACCTATTACTGTAGCAATCATTGCATACTTGGGACTACCATCACTTCGAATTGATGCATTTAACCCTTGACCAATCATATAAAAAGGTAGGCCAAAACAAATAATTGTTAAATAACTTTTCGCATAATTATAACATTGTATTTCTTTTGGATTGCCACCAAAAAGATACAATATTTGTCTATTAAAAACTAAACCAATAATGGTTATAATAAAGGCTATACAAATTAATAAAATTATTCCATTACCAATGGTTTTACAAGCTTTTTTCTTATCTTTCGCACCTAAAGACAAATTAAATAAAGCGGCCATACCATCACCTATTAATAATGAAAAAGCAAGCGCTATAACAGTAAAAGGATAAACAATATTAGTTGCGGCATTACCAAACGCACCAGCCTCACTCCAACCAATAAAAATTTGATCAACAATATTATAAAGCGCGGCAACAATCATGCTTATAACACAAGGTATAGCAAATTTTTTAACTAATTTAGAAATTTTATCATGTTCTAAATCTAACTCTTTCATAAAACACCTCCTATAATTTTTGTGCAAAAAAAGACGTAAGTCCATATACAATTGGACTTACGCATATTTGCTACTCATTGCCTATATTTGACTTAATACTTCTTTTGACAGAACTAATTATATCACAAATTTATTTTTTTTGTAAGTTAAAAATTTTAATTTCTACTATCATAATCATTAATAAAAATAGTAAAGATATTTAAGAAGCTCGTAAAACTTTTTCTTTATTTTTTGAATATTGTTTATCCAAAGTTTTTTTCATTTCATTAACATACTTCTTCTTAGCAGATAATTTTTTTTCTAATTGTTCCATCATTGTATAGACTTTGGAATATTCAGGAATATAAGAAGCATATGGTTCAAACTTGATTTTAAAGTCTCTTTGAAGTTCACCTAATTGATATAATGAATCATCAATTATGTGCATTGTTGTTTGAACTACATCTTTTGTTTTTAAAATTTCTCTTTCAATACTATGATACTTTTCTTTAATCTCTACTCGTTCAACTTCTTTAGGAATTAGACTCGTACGTAAATCACGTAATCCTCTATTTATTAAACCGGATCCTAACATAACACCAAACAATCCACGATTAGAAAATGGTGCGGTTAATATTCCAGCTGTGATACGAAGAAAAGATGAAAACATCTGCCCTGTGTTATAAATATAGTCTGTTGTTTTAACGACTTTTAGTTCAACTTTATTTAAGGTTTTCCATATATTGTTTATAATTTCCCGTTGTTTTTCTGATTCTTTAGCTATTTGCTGTTCAAGTGAATCAAGATAAATGGTATCTCGTTTAGAATGTTCAAATTGATTATCACGTTTTTTTATCTCTTGATGTTTTTTTTCGATATCTTCTCCAACGCTTTTTCTTCGCTTTTCTTCAACTAAAACACCATCAATTTGTTCAATTTCTCCCTTACAAAAGTCAACCATCGCATCTAATTCATCTAATTTTGCTTTATCACGATAGTCATCAATAGCTGTCATTAAAGCTAAGCTATTTAATATATGGTAATCTTCAAAATCATATTTTTCTTTAATAGTCAAATATTTTTCTTTTAAAATATCTAATTTTGCTTTTAAAGCTAAATATCGTTCTTCTAACTTTGAAATATCTTCTTGGGTATATTGTTCAGGAAGAGAATCTTTAACATCATTTATTTCAAATTTTATTTCTGATAATAACTCTTTACTTTCATCTACAAATTTAGTAACTTCATCAATAATTGTTGCTTCATCTTCTCTTTTAGAAATTTCTTTATCAACATCGATAACGTCATCATCACTAATACCTGCTACTTTTGATTTTCTAGTAATAATCTCATAGTAATCAAATTTATCAAAATCATAATCCTCTGTTGTTGGATCAAATTGAGTTACCTGGTTACCAAGTTGAGTTAAAGTTTGAATTTCTTTATCATCTAAAATAGGATGTTTTTCTAATTGAGGTGTTTTAATATCTAAACTATCAGATAAAGGTTCAGAAGAAAGAGTTACCGTAGAAGCTGCTTCTTTAACCGTGTTGAGCTTATCTTGTTTTTCAGGTTTAATAGTTGGTAATATTTCTACGTCATTTAATGGTTTAAAAGCATCTTCTAATATATGTTTATCCTGCTTTTCCATCGCCGAATTATCATTGTCAATATCAAAAGTTCGAATATTTTGTAAATATTCGCTTGCTTGTTTACGATCTTTTTTATTATAAGCTTGTTTCTTTTTTAAATACTCACCATATCTTTGGCGGTAAAGCATACTAATTATTCGATCATTTAGCGAACCTTTCGCACCTCTATTTTGGCTCATAGTCATCCCTCACTGTTTTTAATTATAACATTTATCTTTTGTTTATTAAAGATATTAAAATAAAAATAGAATGAAATCATCCTATTATTTTAGTGAACCAAATCTTTTAAATGGTAATAATCTAAATGAAACTTTGCCATTAATTTGGTTTTTGTTTATTAATCCAATATCAGGATTACGACTGTCAGAAGATTCTCGTCTATTATCTCCCATTACAAAATAATAACCTTCTGGAATAACAACGTAATCATATAATTTTTCTAAAGAAAAATCATCAGTTATACATTCAGTAACAAAATCTTTTGTCTTCTTACCATTAATATATAAATTACAATCTTTATATTCGATGTTTTCACCTGGTAATCCAATAATTCTTTTAATAATCTTAGTATTATTGACTTGTGCGACAATAATATCATTACGTTTGTAATTATTATTTAGTTTGTTTAGTATAAGAATTTCTTCATTTTTTAAGTATGGATACATAGAATCACCATTAACACGTACAGGTGTAACTACAAAAGTTCTAATAATGGCAACCACAAAAATAATAATAACATATGGGATTAATTCTTTAAAAAAATTACGAACTTTATCAGGTAAAGTTTTTTCATCTTCATTAATTATTTTTTCACTATTCATTTTATCACCTATTAAAAAAGGCTTAATAAGCCTAATTTCTTTCTTTAATCTTTGGTGTCTTCTTTTGATTTCTAATGTAGTTTAATTTTGCTCTTCTTACTTTACCTTTTCTAACGACCTTAATTGTATCAATTACTGGTGAGTTTACAGGGAAAGTCTTTTCAGCTCCTACATTACCAGATACTTTTCTAACTGTAAAAGTTTTACTAATACCTGAACCTTTAATTGCCATTACTAAACCTTCAAATGCTTGAATTCTTGTTTTTTCAGTCCCTTTAGAATCTTTTTCTTTAATTTTAAGATCAACTCTAACTGTGTCACCAACTTGAAAATCAGGAATATCTTTACGAATTTGATTGTCTGTAATTTTATCTAATAAATTCACAATGTCACTCTCCTTTTCTTAACATGTGATCATAATTAATATTTCGTCAAATCAGCGGATCACACTGACAAACATTCTATCATAATTTTGATAAATATACAATACTTTTAACAAAATAACTACTTTTTAAGACTATCTCTAACAAGTTTACTTACTAAACTCATGTCAGCTCGACCAACTAACTTTGGAGTTAGTATCTTCATAACTTTACCCATATCTGATGGTGAAGTGGGATTTACTTGTTCAATTGCTTGATTAACTTCATTCATAATTTCTTCTTCTGACATTTGTTCAGGCATATATTTATTCAAAATATCTATTTCTTTTTGGGTTTGATCAATTAAATCTTGCCTATTCCCTTTAGCAAATTCTAAGATTGATTCTTTCCTAGTTTTAATTTGTTTACTTATAATCGCAACAACTTCATTATCATCCAATTGTTTTTGTTTGTTTATTTCTTCTAATTGAATAGCTCCTTTTACCATTCTTAAAACAGGTAACTTTTCTTTTTGTTGTTGCTTTATAGCAATCATAATATCATTAAAAATTTTATCGCGCATTCTATCTCTCCTTTAATAAATAAAGAGCTTTCTAGCTCTTTTCCATTTTTATTAATAATTGTTTCTTTCTCTACGACGTGTATTTTTAATACCTGCATCTTTCTTTTCTCTTCTACGAACGCCTGGTTTCTTATATCCATCTTGACGTTCGCGAGCTTTTTTAAGAAGGCCGTCTCTAGCATTTTTTTGTTTCATTGTACGGATTGCTCCATCAACATTACCATTTTTTACTACTACCTTTGACACTTAGTTCCCCTCCTTTCACAAGCTAAAGTTATTATAACACCATTAATATTGGTTTTCAAGGGAAAAACAAGTTTTTACGCAAAAAAAAGAGAAAAAAATCTCTTTTTAACTAAATTTCACAAAAGTTCGAAGATAGCAGACGGCGAATTGTACTTCCTAGGGTTTGTCCTAATTCAAATGATAAAGTTGCTCCTTTTATCAAAGTTGATAATAATGTTGCAGTTAAGACACCCCCTCCGATAGCATCAAGTAATTCATCTTTAGTTAATTCTTCCATAATTTCCCCTTACTTACAAGGTAATGTCCTAACAAAGCCATCAACTAAACCTATAACAAAAGGAATACCTATTGAAAGCAAAGTTATACTACCTATTCCAAGTTCAAATCCTCCATCTATTTCTTTTAATTGTTCAATTTTTAATTCTTCCATTTTTCATCCCTTTCCGTATTTTATTAATAATTTGTTTAAATAAAGTTGTTTTTCCTTTATCAACTTTTACCTCGATTACATTTTCATTAATATTAAGTTGTTCAGGTAATTCACATTCAAAAGTCGTCTGCCAATACTTATGCTCATTTAATAAATAATAATTATCGCTCATACTCATTAGATGACACTTATACTCTTCGCTATTAATTTCTAAAAAATTTCTATTTTGTAGTTCGATAAACGTCTCATCAACAGACATACTTATATAATTTTCCTCATCATTTTTTACAACTTTGGCATAATAAACATTGTAAGTTTCATAATTATAAAATAATAATATCCAACTAAATAATAAACTGCCTATTAATAAAATGCTAATCCATGATACGATTTTGCTACTAGATTTTCGAAGATATATAACAGCTGAATTGTTAAATATATCAATACAATCAAGTTTTTGATACATTTTCAATTAAAACTCCATTTTCTAGAATAAGTCTTTGATCATATAAGTCACTATTTTCTAAACGATGAGAAACGACAATAATTGTTTTATCTTTGTAACGCGCAAACATCTGCTTTAAGATAATACGCTCTAAGTCTATATCCATTTGATTTAATCCCTCATCAATAAGTAAAACATTAAACTTATCTAAGATAGTTCTAGCAAGGACAATTCGCTGACGCTCACCACCTGATAGATTAAAACCATTATCTTCAATTAACATATTATAACCTAGTGGATTATCTTTAATTATTTTATCAATCTTACAAATATCAGCTACTTCCATTAATTTTTTCACATTAACATTTCTATACAAAGTAATATTATTATATAAGCTATCTGTAAACAAATTTTCTGATTGACTAATATATTTTATCCCTTTTACTGCTTTATAATCATTAATATCAATGTCATTTATATAAAGTTTATTACGATCAACATTATAATATTTCATAATAATTTTAAGAATTGTACTTTTACCACTACCACTTGATCCTAAAATTAAAACTTTATTGCCACTTTTAATTGTTAAGTTTAAATCCTTTAAAATAAGCTGTCTATCATCATAAGAATAGTTAAGTTCATTAAACTTTATCTCTCCTTTACAAAATTCATCAATTATACCATTATTATTTTCTAAAACATCAATCTCATAAGCTCTTTTTAAAATCAAATCTACATCTCTAATATTACTTTCCAAACTTACCAGATTTTTAATTGGTTCAAAAAAATATGATAATAACATACCAAATGATAATAGATTACCAAAAGTCATTTGTTCTTTAACTACTAAAATAGCTCCAACACCGTAAATCAAAACTAAACCACTATCATAAACTAAATCTTTTAACAAACATTGTAAAGCTATCAAATTATCGTACTTAAAAGTACTTTTTAATAATTTTACAAATTTCTTTTCAAACTGTTGATAAATTTTTTCACCAATTTTTAACCCTTTTACTGTTTCAAAATTATTCACTGATTCAATCATGTAATTAGTTGCGTCAACATTATTGTTTTTTATTTGTTTAATAAAACTATCAAAAAAATCTTTAAATAGAAAAATAATTATAACATACAGAATAAGAATAATAATCGATAATAAACATAATTTATCATTAATCATAAAAAGAAAACTAAAGGCTATTAACGCTAAAGGTAAATCAATTATCAAAGTTAAAAAAATTTTACTAATATTATCTTTTAGTGAAGACATATCTAATATTCGAGTAATTATATCACCTGTTGTTTTATTGCGATAATTTTTATAAGGAAGTGATAAAACATTTTTAAAAGTATCTAAGGTTAGTTCCAAATTTATTTTTTCATTAATTAAAACCAAAATTTTTTGACGAAAAAAAGTAGTAAATGATTTTAAAATAGTTAGCATTAAAAAAATTAAAAAGATTAAAACTACAATTTCGCTATTTTTATAAATATTTAAGGCATCACTTATTTTTTCTAAATAAAATGACGAAGAAATGGAAAATATTGTTATAAACAAAGATAATATACTTATTTGTTTTATTAGTTTCGGATGTTTTTGTATGAAATGGTTGAGAAGTTTTATTTTCAGATTTTTATTTTGCTCTTTTGGTATATCATCCTTAGGATATAACATAATTATAACGCCACTGAAAATTGATTTAAAAATATCAAAAGACATTTTCATAATCTTATTAGATGGATCAGCTATTAAAAGTGTTTTTCGCATAAAATCAATTTTATAAATAACAACAAAATGACGATAAGTATTATTTATAATAACATTAGCAATGCAAGGTAAAACAATATTATCTTCATTTAAATCATCAATGTTGCACTTTACACCTGTTGCTTCAAACCCTATCTTCTTAGCTCCTTCAACAATATGATAGGCTGTTGTTCCATTTTGATTAACTTTTAACAAGTCACGAATTTTTTCCATACTTAAATAACCTTTATAATAACTAATAATCATCTTAAGACAAGCAGCAGCACAATCTTTAGCTTCTTCCTGTTTAAAAAAAGGATACTTTTTTATTTTATCACCTCCTATAAATATTATTATTGGTTTATAATCAATTTCCTTTTAGAAAATAAAAAAATCTACTAAAAAGTAGAATTTTCTCTAAGATTATTTATTCCCATATCATAATACTTATCAAGGTCTAATTTATTAATTTTTTTATAATGATAAATATAAGTCAAACCATCTTCTCTTCTTATGGGAAAATAGTTATTATACTTATCTTTTAAATAATATTTTTTTTGGTCGTTATATTTTCCATGAAATAAATCATATTTCATAACCATAACTTCCGGATAACCTTTAACAATAACTTCTAAATTGGGATGTTTATGGTAACGACTATGGTAACTATCAACTAATTTTTTTATTTGATAATCATTCATCTCAATTGATAAAGTTATTTTTTCAACACCTAGACAATGTAAAACACAAACCGTATAGGAATTGGTTACATTTAAAGAAAAATCGCTAGCTATTTTATTCGTTTCAGCATATTTAAAAATACTTCCTAATTCACCGACTAAAAGATAGCCATCTTCTTTCGAAAGATGTTCATTAACACGGGGAATTTTTTTACATAATAATTTATTATTTAACTTATTATATATGGCTTTGGGGACAGTAATTTCATCATAAATATTTAAAAGTTCTTGATTAAAAGAAACTAAATTAGTAAGATAAAGATTTTTATTGGTTTTATATTTAAAATCTGGTGGTTCACATTCATATTTCTTCTTTTCGATTTTCTTTCTTAAAAGCCTTTTATCAGTTAGTAAAGCTAAAGCTTTTCTTCTTATATCATTTAATTTGTAAACGGGGATAAAAATATTTTTATCGCCAATTACCTCAATATCAATAACATTATAAACCGTTTCTCCCGTTTTAGATAATTGTTTAATAATTTTTTCGTTAGTTGTTGGATTATTATTACTTTCCTGTACAACATAATCACTTATAACCTCTACTGAATTATTCTTTAAATCTGTAACTTTTATTTTTAAATTATTATTTATTTTAGTTTCCAATTTAAACTTTACAGAAACCTTTCTTGGATTATTTTTTATTTTTGCTTGTAAATTACTTATTTGTAAACTATCAGTAGTCTTTACAACTTTAGCGTGCAACATAACTTTTTTCTTAAATGGGATAAAAACTTTTTGTTTCATAGATGCCTTTTTAGTTAAATGGTTGGCGACATACATTTTTTGGACAACTAAACCTACATCGTTATCACCAATAATTCGAATACCATCATTTATTTTTAAATCGCTAGTTAAGGCAATTTCAAAACCATTTTTTAAAACTTTACTTATAGTTCCTATTTCAATGCCAAGGTGATTAGGACGAAATGTATTAGTAAACTTATCATTTTGTTCATGGAAAAGAAATCCTTTAATAAAACCACGATTAAAAATTTTTTTAAGTTCCATTAAATCTTCGTCAGTTATTTTGCAATAATGATATTGAAAATAATTATCGATAGCTTTACGATACAAACTAACAACTAAATACACATATTCAGCTCTTTTCATACGCCCTTCAATTTTAAAGCTATCAATACCACAATCAATAAGTTTTCCAACATAATTTAGGGTATTTAAATCTTTAGTACTCAACAAATATTGTTCATCAACGATTTGTTTACTACCATCATAAAGACTATAAGGTTGCCTACAACATTGAGCGCAAGTTCCTCTATTACCACTTCTACCACCAATTAAACTACTCATAAGACATTGTCCAGAATAACTAATACATAAAGCTCCATGAACAAATACTTCCAGTTCGATATCTGTTTGCTCCTTAATTTGTTTTACAAGTTCGATTGGTGTTTCCCGCGCTAAAACAACTCTTTTAGCACCCATCTTGCTTACTAACTTACAACCTTCAATATTATGAATATGCATTTGGGTTGAAATATGAATTTCCAAATCTGGATATAAATTATGAATTAAATGAAACATTCCTATATCCTGAATAATTAAAGCATCAACATTATTGTCAACTAAAAAATCAACTTGTTTTAAAAAACTATTTATTTCATCATCATAAATAAGAGTATTTAAAGTTACATAAACTTTTACATCATAAAGATGAGCATACTTAATTGCTTTAATAAAATCATCATGAGAAAAATTTCCAGCATAGGCTCTAGCACCATAATTTTTTAAAGCTAAATAAACAGCATCACAACCAGCCGAAATAGCCGCAACAAGACTTTCAAAATTACCAACTGGTGCTAATAACTCTGGCTTTTTCATGACATCACCAAATACATTATATAGCAATTATTCTTTTTCTACAACTAACATTCCTTTAAACCTTTATCGACTGAAGATATTTTTAACCCTTTAGATTCTATGTATTCTTCAATTAATGGCAAACTATCAATTAATTCTTCCTTTAAAGTTAGTTTTATAAACTGACCATTTTTTAATCTTTTTTTGATATTTAAAAAATAATTTTGATCTATTTCTATCATCTTTCCAATTGAACCACTATTATTAGCGCTACAACTATTTAAAAAATCATTATCCCCTACATCATTATAACAATAAAGACTATTGTTTGTTTTATTTCGGTATTCTTTAGCTAAAGCCTTATAGGACTTAAAATTAGTGGAACTAATAACAATACTGCCATGTTTTATCATCTTATTTACTAAAGTTCGATTATCATGATAAAACTTATCAGTTAAAATAAAATTGTAATTATCGAAATCATATTTTTCTAGCAAACTTTTATTAGCATTATTAATCTCTAAAAAGAAATAAACATTTGGTATAGAATGATTACCACTTACAATTAATTTATCATAATTTTTCACTAACGAAACTAATGGCAATTCATAAGTATATTCATATAATTTATCATCATAAATTCCCACCTTACGCATTTTGTTATAACTTCTATTGATATTAACTTTTTTAGCGCAACTACCTGGAATAATCGTATCATCATTTATAACAGCATCAACAGATTCTGTTTCATAATCTTTATATTTATCTTTAATGGTAAGCATTATTTCATCTGTATTTTTTGCAATCATCGACGTTTTTTCAGTAATAAAAAAACTAAAACACATCAAAGTAATTAGTCCGATATACTCAAATAATTTACGCATAAATCACCTAATTATATATATGATATGTTTTTAGTTATTTTTACAAATTATTTAATTGTTTTAAACTATCTAAAACAAATTTCCCATCTTTTCTAATTAAAACATCATCAAAATAAACTTCGCCACCGCCATATTCTGGTCTTTGAATCCATACTAAGTCCCAATGAACAGCCGATCTATTTCCGTTATCACAATCAGCATAAGCCATACCAGGAGTGAAATGAATACTACCATTTATCTTTTCATCATATAAAATATCACCGATTGGGTCTAATATTTTAGGATTAACGCCAAAAGAAAATTCACCAACATAACGAGCACCTTCATCAGTATCAAAAATAGAATTTAATAAATTATCATCTTCTTTACAAGTAGCAGATATTATTTTACCATCTTTGAAGGTCAAACTTATATCATTATATATATTGCCACGATATGGACTTGGTGTATTATAAGTAATAGTTCCATTTACACTATCCTTTATAGGTGCTGTATATATTTCTCCATCTGGAATATTGGCCGTTCCACAACAAGGAATAGCTGGCATTCCTTTGATTGAAAAACTTATATCGGTATTAGGTCCCACCATCCTGACTTTATCTGTTTTCTCCATTAATTCTTTCAATGGTTCTAATTGTTTACGCATCTTAGAATAATCAACATTCATTACCTCAAAAGCATAATGATTAAATTCATCCATACTCATATGTGCTTTATAAGCATCAACCAAAGATGGATAATTAAATAATACCCATTTTCTTTTATTAACTCTTATCTCATCATATGGTTTGCTTTTTGCATCTTTTAAATTTATCATATCTATTGGAACACTCTTGGTTTCATATTCGTTTTCTGTATGTTTAACATAAATAATACTATCGTAATTATCCATTTCAAATGCTAATTTATTTACTAATATATCAACGATTTTTTCATTTTCTTGACGAAGTAATAACGCATCTAATTCTTTATCCATTCGTTTATATATAGCTGCTCCACCTCTTAAAGTAACATTTTTTATTAACTCTTTTACCATTTCTTTAGCTTCATCAGTATAATAAATAATCAAAACTTTTTCTTCTGGCTGAACATTAATTGAATATTCTACAATTGTTTTAGCCAATTTTTTTATTTCTTCACTCATGTTATCACCTATCCCTTTGTTTATCATATCATATTATGAAAGGAGTAACAATATGTATAATAATGCAATCGGTTATTCAAATAACTTTAGAATGCCAAATAATCCTCAAGAAATAATGCTTTCTAATAATCAAGATGAGCGATTTTTTGGAGGTTTTCTAGGACCATTTATTTTAGGAGGTATTACTGGCGGATTAGTGGCACCTTATTTCACAGGTGGAAACAATTCTGGTTATAATCAACCACCTTATTATAACAATAACTATTATTATCCTCCTTATTATTATGGACCATATTATTATTAATAAACAGTTTTCTTTAACTGTTTATTTTGTTATAATGAAAAAGGTGATAATATGGCTTCAGCTATCATTCATTTATGTGTAGCTAAAAAGATAAATGAAAAGTTAAAATTAAATGAAAAAGAATTTTTACTGGGAGCAATCGCGCCTGATATCAGTAAACAAATTGGATTGACAAAAAATAAATCACATTTTTTAACAACACCTAAAGATCAAGTACCAAATATTAAAGAATTTTTAGACAAATATAAAAGTTCATTAAACAAACCATTCAACCTGGGTTATTTTGTTCATCTTTATACAGATAAAATTTGGTTTGATGAATTTATAAATACCTTAGTTTTAGAAAATAATGTCAAACTTTTAGATGGTACAACGTTGAAAACTTCAAAAGAAGAAATATTACATCTTATCTATAATGACTATACTAATCTTAATATTAAATTAATAGACAAATTTAATCTAGACTTATCCCTTTTTTATGAAGATTTCAATATTCCCGATACCAATATTACTGAAATACCTAAAGAAAAATTAAATTTACTATTAGAAAAAATGGCCTTTATTATTATGGAGAGCAAACAAAAAAAAGCTTATATTTTTAATATGGAAGTTATAGTTGATTTCATAAATTATAGTGTAGATAAAATATTAAAAAAGATTGAACAATACGATATAAAAGTACATGTATAGTACTTTTTTATTTTTTTATTAAAACTAGTAAATGCTATAAATTAATGTTATAATGTCAAAAAGAAGGAGGTCTTATAATGATTGAAAACATAAAAAAGCTAATTGATGAAGGCAAATATAATGAATTAAAAAAAGAAATAATTGAATTAGAAGAAGCCGATATTGCAGAAATTTTGGAAGAGTTAGACCAAAAAAATATTATGAAAATTTTTCGCTTATTACCAAAAGATATTGCTGCGGAGGTATTTTCAGAATTAGAAATTGAATATCAACAAATCATTATTAATTCTTTAACTGAAAAAGAAGCTGCTTCAATCATTGATGAAATGGCAGCTGATGATGCTACGGATTTAATCGATGAAATGCCATCTAATGTAGTTAAAAGAATCTTAGCTAAAACAACGGCAGAAACAAGAAAAGATATTAATCACCTATTACAATACCCTGATGATTCAGCTGGTAGTATTATGACAGTTGAATTTTTAGATATCAAAGAAGAATTTTCGGTTAGCATGGCTATCGATAAAATAAGAAAAGAAGGCGAAGATAAAGAAACATTAGATTTTTGTTACGTTCTTGATAAAGAAAGAAAATTATTAGGGCATGTTGCTTTGAAAGAATTAATCTTATCCGCACCTGATAAAAAAATAAAAGACATTATGGAAGATAACCCTATGATGGTTAAGACAACCGATGATCAAGAAGAAGTTGCAGCAATGTTCCAAAAATATGATATGACTGTTATGCCAGTTGTTGACAGTGAAGAACGTCTTGTCGGTATCATTACCATTGATGATATTATGGACATCGTCGAAGAAGAAACAACCGAAGATATCGAAAAAATGGCTGCTATTATTCCTTCAGAAAAACCATACTTACAAACCAGTTTATTCAATATTTGTAAAAGTAGAATGCCATGGTTGTTATTTTTAATGATTAGTGCTACTTTTACAAGTCGTATAATTGAAAGTTATGAAGCATCTTTAGCAAGTTATGCTGTTTTAACTTTGTTTATACCAATGGTTATGGGAACTGGTGGAAATGCTGGTGGTCAATCTTCAGTTACCATCATTCGTGCTTTATCCTTAGATGAAGTAAACTTCAGTGACACTTTGAAAGTCTTTTTCAAAGAATTACTTGTTGGTATCTCTTGTGGTCTAGTTTTGGCCATTTGTAATTTTGGAAAATTATTAATTGTTGATAAAGTTTCTGTTACAGTAGCTTTCATTGTATGCTTAGCATTACTTATAACTGTTATTTTCGCTAAAATAATTGGAGCTATCTTACCTATCTTAGCTGATAAAATTCATCTTGATCCAGCCGTAATGGCTAACCCAATTATTTCAACTATTGTTGATGCTTTATCATTAATTATTTATTTCCAAGTAGCTAGCCATATTTTAGGTATATAAAAAGACGGGTTTGCAAACTCGTCTTTATTTTGCCTCTTCAGTTGCTCTGGTCTCACGAATAACAGTTACTTTAATTGTCCCTGGATATTGTAATTCTTGTTCAATTCTTGTTTTTATATCACGTGCAACTTTATGACTTGTTAAATCATCTATTTCTTCTGGTTTAACAACAACACGTAACTCACGACCAGCTTGCATAGCATAAGCCTTATCAACACCTGATATATTATCGGCAATCTGCTCTAAATCATGTAGTCTTTGAACATAATTTTCTAAAGAGTCATTTCTAGCACCAGGCCTACTTGCAGATAAAGTATCAGCAATAGCAACTAACTCAGAAATAATACTAGTTGGTTCAGTATCGCCATGATGTGATTCTATAGCATTAATAATGACATCTTTCTCTTTAAACTTTTTAGCAAGATTAACACCTAATTCAACGTGACTACCTTCCATTTCATGATCAACAGCTTTACCAATATCGTGAAATAAACCAGCTCTTTTAGCCAACATAACATTTTCACCTAATTCAGCTGCCATGATTCCAGCTAAATTGGCTACTTCAATAGAATGTTTTAAAACATTTTGACCATAGCTAGTTCTAAAATGTAATTTTCCTAAAAGTTCAATTAATTCAGGATCAACCTTAGTAATACCTAATTCAAATAAAGCAGCATCCCCATATTCAAGAATTTTAGTTTTCATTTCTTTACAAGTTTTATCATAAATTTCTTCAATTCTTGCTGGATGGATACGTCCATCTTTAATTAAAGTATCAATAGTTACCCTAGCTATTTCTCTTCTCAAAGGATCAAAACTTGATAAAACAATTGCTTCAGGAGTATCATCAATAATCAAATCAACACCTGTTACAGCCTCGATTGTTCTAATATTTCGTCCTTCACGACCAATAATTCGACCTTTCATATCTTCACTAGGAAGATCGACAACAGTAACTGTTTGTTCTGATGCAACATCACTAGCATACTTTTGCATAGATGAAACTAACAATGATTTAGCATTCTTATCAACAACAAGTTTAGCCTCAGCTTCTTTTTCTTTAATCATTGAAGCTATTTCTAATGACATACTTTCCTCAACCTGTTTTAAAATAATATCCCTTGCCTCTTCTTTTGTATAACTAGCTATTTTTTCAAGTAATTCTAGTTGTTGTTTTTTTATTTCCTCCACTTTTGCTTCCTCGTCTTGGATAACATTTTGTTTATCAATTAAATTATTTTCTTTTTCTTCAAGTGAATTTTCTCGGTTATCTAAAGACTGTTCACGACGTTCAATACTTTCCTCGCGAGAGTATAATCTTTTTTCAGTTTCCTTTAATTCATCTTTTTTCTCTTTAATTTCTTTTTCTGATATATCCTTAAGTTCCTTTATTTCTTCTTTAGCTTCAGCTAAAGAATCTTTCTTTAGTTTATCAGCATCAGCATAAGCTTTATTTAAAATGGTTTCAGACTTTTTAAAAGATCTAATACCTTTTATATAATTAAATATAAACACTATAATTATTCCAACAACAATTCCTAAAAGGATTAGCAAAATGGAGCTTAAAATATCTGGCACAATATTTCCTCCATTTCTATATATAAGTGAACCATCACTTATCTTTATTGTAGATTGATTTAACTATTTTGTCAAGAAAAAAGCGACTAGATATAAATATATTAATTGAAAAAAGAAATGTCTATAAAGTATATCCAACAGAAATTAAGTCTTTCAACGATTTTTGTTTAGTCAA
>CANRJK010000014.1 GCA_947630955.1 uncultured Bacilli bacterium
CCTCAAAGTGATAGTAGAGAAGGACTAGGTTTTTCTGTTGGTATAGGTACAAGTTGGTACAACGCTGATATAAAATATGGTAGTGAAACAGTAACGCATTGTAGTGAGAGAAAACCAAAGACAGACTTTGCTTGTAATTTGGATAAATTAAGTTATGATAGACAAAAAATAAATAAGTATAATAAGTGGGATTTTGTATTTGAAACAACCGGTTCCAAACAATATCAAAATACACATTGGACTGTTTTAAGTGGTGGCGGATATGGTGATACAATACATAATAATAATTATACTAGGATAATTCTTGAAACTCTTTATCCTTATTTTGAAAAGAATGATGAGAAAACTGAAGCTGAGAAAAGCAGAGCTGAAGCTGAGAAAAGCAGAGCTGAAACTGGTAAATTTATAGCCACAACTTATTTAAAAAATGGTGGTTATTGTTCTGCAAATAAAAATGAAAATGACTGTATCTCAGAGGCTGGAAATAAGGGGGTTTATCTTGTTTTTGAACCATTGAATGCCTCATTTATTTCCAATGAAGGTAGTTTGGGTATTCATTATGGAACTCCGGCTGAATTGGCTGCTATGTTTTGGTCAACAAAGGACGGATGGGCTTATCCACGTGTATCTTATTTGCATCCAACTGTTTATGCTTCTGGTGATGGAAGTACTGTAGCTGGTATTAAAACTTGTTCTAGTTTTAATAATAGTAATGTTAATCCAAGTAATGCAAAATCGAAATCGAGTTGTTTGGGATTATTTATAATAAATATAAAATCTTCTTTTAATATTGATAGTTGTAATGCAGATTTGCAAAAAGCAATAAATACTTTAAAATCAAATGGTGATGTTGAAGCTTACAACGACACTATTAGTAAAATTGCAACTAAATATAAAGACACAGATTGCAAAGATAATAGTTGTAGTTTTTTAAATGTTACAGGTGATAGAGTTAAGGCATATGGTTATTTAAACAAAAGTGGTTTAACGTGTGGAACAAAGATTGATTGTCAAGATAGTGCTGATTATATTGCTAAAACAAAAAGTGGCGATGATTTAAAAAATTGGTTGAAAAATTTATATAATTATTTTGGAAGTAAATTTGATTTGCTTTTATATGAAAATTATACGGAATTAGAGTTAAGTGGTCCAAAATGTATAAATCCTCCAGAATGTCCACCAGGAACACCAACAATTGGAACATGTGATACAACGGGTAAAACAGTTTTTAGCGATAATACTGGTAATGAAAATAATTGTTGGAAAAAGGGGTATGCTTACAACGTTGGTTCATCTTATGAAAGCAGTTTTAATGGACATCTTGGAAATTGTCCAATATATTGTAGTGAAACAGTTACTTTTGATTTACCAACAAAACCAGATTTAGTTAAGGCTGGTCGTGTATTTAAATGGGGAGCTAATAAGGATGTTAAAGATAAAAAGTTTGGTTCTATGACAATTGCTAAATCTTGTATAGTTTCAACCAAAACAACAACTGGTGGAAGTTGTAGTGTTGGTTCAAAAACTTTATCAACTTCACAAGTTGAAAATTTGGTTTCTGATTACACTACTTCTTCAACTAAAGTTCAAACCGAACTTTATATAAATTATAAAGAGCCAACTAATTCAGATTTAAATATTAATAATATTAAATTAGACCGTGTGCTTACAAAGATTGTAAGACCAACTAACCTTAGTAGATGTAAAGAAGGTTGCTCATTTACGGTAACTGGTTATTACGATTTTAATTATAATAATAAATTAAAATGGTATTCTTCAAAGGAAGATGGAACATTAAAAACATACGAAAAAATAGATAAAAGCAAAACAAATTGGGATAATTGGTATTATGAAATCGGTTATGGCTTACCAACATCATTTACAACACCAAATGGTATTGGTTACAAAGATTTAACTGTTAAGGCTGAAAGTGTTGGAACAGATGGACACTTTGATAAATTTCTTAAAAATTACAATGGAAGTAATAGTACTGCTTATGAATACTCATGTGAATTTGATATTAAAAATGAGTTTGTCGGAGATGAGTGTGAATACAATGCAGATGGAACATTAAAAGATATTTCACCAGACTATTGTGATCCTAAAGAGGATGATGACCCACAAGGTAAACCAAAGGATGTAGATGTTGTTTTTAGAACAATTAATCTTATTGACAAAGGTGATGTTGATTTAAATAAACAATTAGAATACGCTTTTCCAGGTCGTGCAGGTAAAATAGATAATGCAGCAAGAAAAAGAGGAAGTAACTGGGATATTGATAATGAAGAAGTAGCTGATATCTTAGATAGTCAAATTTATACTAAAAAACCAATTTATTATATTGAACTTGATGTAACAACCATCCAAAAAATTAGAAGTTGGAATAGGAAAGCTAAAGGAAGCAATATCGATCCTTATTCTGAATTTAGTATGTATGCTTATTCAAATGAAACAGAGACACCAGGATATACTGGTTACTATTGTGCGACAGATGAAGATAGTGAAGGTAATATCACGTCAAGATTTTGTGCAAGTAGATTACTTACACAATTAAAAAACGAAAACAAATTAAAAGGAACTTGTATAGATGGTTCAGCAACAACTAGTGCAAGAGCCAATAAATACGTTGAAACAAATGGTTGTTCATGGAAAAATGGGTAATGTTTTTACATTACTTTTTTTTCTTGCTATAATTTTATTTGTGCTGTATAATTATTATAAAGTTATAATAGTCAGAAGGGGATATTGTGCAGAATTTAGGTGTAAAAAAAATATCGATATTTATTTTAATTTTTTGCCTTTTTGTTTTTGGAATAATCAATGTTTATGGTGAAAGTAATGCTGGAAATATTACACCAGGTAGTGATTCAGGACCAGGCTCTGGTGACCATTTTGATGCAACTCCTGTTGCGTTTGGCTATCGTATATCATTGGTTAATAATGCTGGGGGTAGAATAACTGGTACAAAATCAGTTGATTATTGGCAACAACTATGTTATACAAGATCTCATGGTTATGTTAATTCGGATTATGTTATAAGTCATTCTACTTATGAAGGTGGATATAATTATCAGGCTAAAACTGGTTTGTGTGTTGTCAGAGTTTCTCATAATTATATTTCTGAAAATATATATCATCTTAATAGCAAATATACTAAGCAAGAAGTTTATTATGGTAAGTGGGCAGGACCAACTAATAGTGTTTTAACTTCAACGGATAATAAGTATGATACTTTTTCTGGTCATGGTGATGTTGATTATGCTGATAAAGGAAATTCACATCAAGGTGGAGTAGTATCATCAGGTAACTATATTACTGTATGGGCTATGAATAAATTAGTAGGAATTTTTAATGATAAAAATTTGACTGATAGCGAATATAATCAAGTTTCAGGACTTTTAACTAATAGTAATTACACCAAAGGAACAGCTGGTAAAGATAGAGTACAAAAAGCTTCTGCAGATGGGGTAATAATTCAATTAGAGCCTGTTTCTGCCATCCATTGGAGTGGTAGTGGAACAAATGGTATATTTGTAGGTTCATCAACTGAATTAGCCACTATTAATATGTTAGGCTCACATTTTCAATCTTATGTTTATAAGTATTTTACTTATATGAATCCATTGATTTATGCAAAGAAAAATTCTGGAGATAGTGCTAAAAAAGCAGGAATTACTTTAGGAACTATAACTGGCAACACATTTAATGCCGGAGCTGTATCAATTTATTCAACGGAATATCCTACGGCAGTTGCATTATTTAGAATATCTGATTATGTATCTGTTGATTATTGTAAGGATAAATTAACTGATGCTTTAAATTCTAGCTCTAAAGAAACTTGGGATAAAAAAAGGCAAGAAATAAAAAGTAAAAATTATTCTGAATGTGCTGGTGGAGGTTGTAAAATATTAGATCGTTCATACGATGAGATAGTTGCTTATGGCTATAAAGGAAAGACAGTTAATTCATGTAATATTGATATTTCTTGTACAGAAAAAGCAAAAGCAATATTTGATAAATTTTGGAATAGTTCAACTAAAACATTTAAATCAGACCAAACTTTTTTAGGAAAAAAATATGTTGACTATGATAGTGCTAGAGCAGATATCATTGGTTACAGTTATAATAAATTATTTAGTTATAATATATTAGCCCATGGTGGGTTTCCATCAGGTAATGCTTGTAGCAGTTGGTCTTGTGAAGAAGCATCAACAGCTGTATATAATAAATGGAAAAATGACTCAACTTTTTTAAATCTTTATTTGACTGCTTTAAATCAATGGTTTAGACTTTTTACAAGTAAAAATTATCCTTTACTTTTAGTAGAAAATTGGAAGGATACTTTTGGCTTGAGTAAACCAGATTGTAAGGAAGCTCCAGAATGTCCACCAACTTCAAGTTATGGTTCTTGTGATTCAGGTAATGGTACTTATTCATTTGGTGACTCTAGTAGTGATAATTGTTGGAAGCAGGGTTTTGCTTATAATGTAGGTAGTTCTTATCAATCAAGTAAAAGTGGTCTTAAAATGAATAATTGTCCGATATATTGTAGGGAAAGTGTTGTGTTTAACCTACCAACTAAGCCAGATTTAGTTAAAGCTGGTCGTGTATTTAAATGGGGTAGTAATAATGACCTAAAAAATGAAAAATTTGGTTCAATGACAATTACAAAAGAATGTATTGTTAAAAATGAGGGAGGAACTTGTGAAACTTCAATGGGAATTACTAATATTAGAAATTTAGTAACTAACGTTACTAGTAACACTAGTGTTACTATGAAGTATAAAGAGCCTACTGACTCTAGTTTAGATATTAATAAAAAATTATCAATCGTTTTACAAAAAGATGAATCTGGTAATACTACACAACCTACAGTTTTAGTTATGGGTAATGGTTATAGTCAAGTTAATCCAACAAACGTAAGTTGTAATAATTCAAGTTGTTCAAATTTAAAATCTTTTAAAATAACAGGATATTTTGATATTGTTTATAATAATAACTTAAAATGGTATTCTTATAAAACTGATAGTAAGTTAAAAACTCATGATACTATTGATACGAGTAAAAAAGCTTGGTATTACGAAATAGGTTATGGATTGCCAACATCATTTACAACACCAAATGGTAATTATAAAGGGCTAAGTGTTGTTGTTGATAAAGTTGGAACTAAATATAATAGTGGAATTGGTCATTTTGATAAATTATTAAAAAACAAAAATGACAATGCTAATACTTCGTTTGAATATGCATGTAGTTTTAATGTCAAAAATGAATTCTTTGGTGATGAGTGTGAATATGATTCTAGTGGAAAATTAAAGTCTGGTTCACCTGAGTATTGTGATCCTAAAGAAGATGATGATCCAGATGGGGAACCAAAGGATGTAGATGTGGTTTTTCGAACTGTTCAATTGATAAATACTAGTGCTGCTAATTTAAGCAAGCAATTAGAATATGCTTTCCCAGGTCGTGCAGGAACAATAGATAATGCAGCAAGAAAAAGAGGAAGTAACTGGGATATTGCAGATGCTGATGTGGCTGATATCTTAGATAGTAAAGTTTACACAAAAAGTCCAATTTATTATATTGAGCTTGATGTTCCTACTATTCAAAAAATTAGGACATGGAATCAGAGCGCTAAAAGAAGTAATATTGACCCTTATTCTGAATTTAGGTTATATTCATCATTAAATGATACAACAACGCCAGGATATACCGGTTATTACTGTGTCGAAAATAATGGCCATAAGTTTTGTGCTAGTCGCTTTCTTACAGAGCTAAAAAATTATTATGGATTAAAAGGTACTTGTATAACTGGTTCAGCGACAACTAGTGCAAGAGCTAATAAATATTCTAAAGAAGGATGTTCACAATAATTACAAAAGTCTAGTTTTATGAACTAGATTTTTTTTTCTTTCTTATTAATTGAGAAAAAATAGAAAATAACAAAATAACTACTAGTATAAATGTTTTTTTTGTGCTATACTATTCTTAGTATTTATGATAGTAGTGTCGTAAGACCTTTTGAATTTCATAGTACTTGTTTGGCCGAAAAAGTATTGAAGTATTGTTTTATACTAATTGTTTGGAGGTGACTAGATGAAGGAGTCTTTTTGGGCAATAATGATTGTTGGATTAGGTATCATGTCAATTTTTTTGGTTTACTACTTTCAGACAGTCACAAATACGAGTGAACACAACTATGAACTGCTAAAAGAAACAACTGAAGCAGCGATGTTTGATGCTTTAGATTTAGCTGCTTATCGTAATGATGAAACGGTACGAATTGATCAAGAAAAGTTTGTGGCAAGTTTTTTAAGACGTTTTGCACAAGATGCAACCTTATCACATACTTATAAAATTTCAATTTACGATGTTCATGAACAACCACCAAAAGTTAGCTTAAAAGTTGATACATTCGATATGGGAGTAGCGTTTTCTTTAGGTACAGATCAAACAAGAATGGCTTTGTCAAATAGAATAGACGCAATATTAGAAACAAAATATGAAAAAGATTAAAAAAGAATTATTTAGAGAGGGGAATTTATTATGAATAATTTAGCAATTTCATTAAAAAAATTTTTTACTAATAAAAATACAGTAACTATAATTGGGGTTATTGTTATTTTGGTTATTTTGTATTTTCTTTATACAAATACTGTTGATAAGGCAACGGAAATGATTCAAGTTCCAGTTGCATCAAGAACAATCAACCCACAAACGCAAATTACGGCTGAAGATGTTACTTATATTGAAGTAGCTAATGCAGCTAAACCAGATAAAGTTTTGATGAATGATGGCGACATTATAGGTAAATACACAGGGGTTGGAGCTACAATACCAGAAGGTAGTATGTTTTATTCTGATGTTATCGTAGTTAAAGAAGATTTACCAGGTAATTGGTTAACTTTACTAGAAAAGGATGCTTTAGGAAATTTACAGATTCCATATTACTTTTCAGTAAATACAACAACTACTTATGGTAATTCAATTCAACCAGATGATTATGTTGACTTTTATGTTAGAGCTTATAATGAACAAGATGTATTGATGTTTGGTAAAATGTTAAGTAATATCAAAGTTTTAGCTGTTACTGATAGCTCTGGTAAAGATGTATTTAGAAGTACACAAGAAATTGGTGAACCAGCATTCTTAAATTTTGGTTTATCTAGCGAATTACATGATGTTTTGAAGAAAGCTGAATACTTAAATGGTACAGAAATTGAATTAATTGTTGTACCACATGGTGGAGCTGTTCCTGAAGAAAATCTAGAAGTAAATGTTTCAAGTGAGTATTTAAGAGACTTTATTCAAAATAAAACATTTGAAATACCACAAAATTCTACTGCTAATGGCCAAAAGGACAATAATAAAAATCAAACAACTCAAACTACTCCAGCTACTAATAATTAATAAGATATAGGAATAATATGGAAAATAATATATTTGAGCAAATGGATTTTGGGCCATTACAACAATATCTGGATAATGATGATGTTACCGATATTTCATACAGTAATGGTGGACAAGTGTGGTTAAAGACTTTATCACATGGTATTTTTAGAATTGAAAATCCAGCTATAAATAATAATTTTATGGAGAAGTTAGCGTTTCAATGTTCAAATGTAGTTGGTCATAGTTTTAATGCAGCTCATCCTTTTCTAGATAGTGAAGATGCTGAGTTGCGTATGAATTTTATTCATGAGTCTATAGCTCGAAATGGCATTGCTTGTGTTATTCGTAAAACACCTGCTAAAATACGTTTAGAGAAAGATAAAATAATAAAAGACAAATATATTACTGAAGATATCCATGATTTACTAATTCATTGTGTACATGGACATTGTAATATCATTGTATGTGGTGAGACTGGTTCTGGTAAAACAGAGTTTGTTAAGTATTTAGCATCACATACTAAAGAGAATGAAAAAATTATTACGATTGAAGATACTTTAGAGCTTCACTTGGATCGTATTTATCCACATCGTGATATCGTTGCGATGAAAACGAATAATGTTGCATCTTATACTGATGTATTGGTATCTTGTATGCGACAGAATCCAAAGTGGATTTTACTTTCCGAAGTTCGTAGTGCTGAGGCTGTAACAGCTGCTCGTAACTCTATATCATCAGGGCACTACATTTTATCGACTATTCATGCTGATAAAGCATCTTCTATACCTAGTCGTATGTATAGTTTGATGGAAACTAGTCAGGATGTAGATCAATTTTTAAAGACAATATATCGATATATTCAAATAGGTGTTTATATTCGTGGTTATCAGAGTAAAGAAACAAAACGTTTTGTACGTGAAATAGCGGAAGTTTGTGAATTTTATGTTGATGAAAATAACGAACCAAAAACCAATATAATATATCGTAAAACACCAGATGGAAAAATTGTTAAGCGTCAACCAAGTGCTCATTTAGTTGATTATTTGGAAGCGCAAGGGGTTATTTTACCAGAAGGTTTAATTAAGGATGAAGAGATAAATACTGGACAATCAATTGTAGAGGTTGATAGTGTGGATACACCTGGGGGAATGAAAATAGAAGAATTTACTAATGGAAATTTAAATGCTCAAAATAATGTTCCGCCAATTAATAATGCCAATTTAATAAATAATGTGAATAATAACGTGCAGACGATTCCTAATAATGTTGGTATTAATCCAGTAGTTACACCAGTAGGAGCTGTTGGAGCTCCTGTTGCCCCAACTATAACGAATGTACCAAATATTCCTAATGTACATGTTACACCGATGACAAATCAAACTACTACAGCTAGTTAGCTGTTAATAAAGGGAGGTGGAAAAATGTCAACTATATTAGTTTTCGTTTTGATAGCA
Source organism: uncultured Bacilli bacterium (assembly GCA_947630955.1). Taxonomy (GTDB): domain Bacteria; phylum Bacillota_I; class Bacilli_A; order RF39; family UBA660; genus UBA5578. The sequence goes on from CANRJK010000014.1 coordinate 8,847, forward strand.
GTTATAATGGCTTTTATCATTATATATCGAAATGCTAGTGGAGAAAATTTATATAAGTATGTTGCAGAACATACAACATTTATTTATGATAAGTTTGCACCATATACTTACAAATCAATAAGAGAGAAAGTTAAAGATTTAGGACAAGATTACACGATACATCAGTATATTATGCAAGCCGTTGGTTTTGCTATTGCGGCAGCTGTTATTTCTTATCTATATTTTTATAGTTTAATTATTTCAATAGTTTATGCATTAGCTGCTGTATCAGTTATTCCATATTTAAATTATTTACGTTGTAAAAGATTATATAGTGAGTTTATTTTTGAACAAATTCAAGTTTATACGTCTAATACTATCATGGAGTTTGCAACAACTCAATCATTTGTAAAAGCTATTGAGGGTGTTTATAATTCTGGTATCTTGGAAGATCCAGTAAAGACGGATGTAAAAGTAATGATTGATATGGCTTATGAAAATGGTACGATTGATCAGTCTTTAAGTTTCATGAGCACTAAGTATGATTTTTACATGGTAAAAAATATGCACCAATTATTCTTACAAATTACTAATGAAGGTGCTAAAGATACAGCTGAATCACTTGAAAATATGTCTCAGGATATTGATACCTTGGTTGAAAATGTATATCGTGACCGTTTAGATAGAGCAGCTTTCCACAAGAAGTTCTTACAATTTGGTATCATCTTATATTTCATGTGTATGTTGCTTCAATTTATGTTAGGAGCAGAAAAATATGCTGCATTACTTAAATTATGGTACGTAAAATTATTAATTCATGCTATATTGATTGTAAACTCTTATTTCTTGCTTAAGGGTGAAAAATATTATAATGAGAATGTAGGTGCTGAATAATGTGGTTTATAGTAATAGGTATAATAATTGTATTTATCTTAAATTATAATCGAGTTGTTGATACAAAAAAATTTATTAGTGATTCAAGTGGTGTTTTATCACATTTAGTTGAAGATGATTATGAATTTTTACTAACGGTTAAATATCCAGGTCGAAATCTTGATGTAGGCGCTTTATTTCAACGACGTTTACGTGATGGTATAATAGCAATATTAGTATGTTTCTTTGTCTTTTTCAATCAAATGAATTTGATGTTTGCTGTTATTTGCCTTGCTGTTGGATACTTTGTATTTAAATCTTCTTACATGAGTTTGAAAAGTTACTATAAGGCAAACTTACAACACATTGATACGATGTTGCCTTATTATTTAAAAAGCTTGGAAATTTTAGTACAGCATTATACTGTTCCAGTTGCTTTAAGCCGTAGTATTGATGCTGCTCCAGAAGTTTTTAGACCAGGTCTAAGAAGATTGGTAGCGCGTATTGATAATGGTGATTCATCTATTCAACCTTATATTGATTTTGCTAACGAATATCCTGTTCGTGATTCAATGCGTATGATGCGTTTATTATATCGTCTAGGACTAGGTAGTCAGCAAAATAAACATGAGCAAGTTATGATGTTCTCACGTACGGTTTCATCTTTGCAGAATAAGGCACGTGAACAAAAGTATAAAGCTCGTCTAGAAAAAATGGAAAATCAAACACTTATCATGTTGGTGTTTACAGGTTGTGGCTGTATGGGACTTATGTTCTTATCAATGATGCAACTTATGAATTTTTAATTGACTACTTTGGTAGTCTTTTTTTTGCAAAGAAAACGGGAAAATAAACAAGTATATGGTAAAAAATGAAAAGGGGAAGATCTATGCGGATAACTTTATAATATATGAAGTGAATATGGACTATTATATGGATTTATGGTACAATGAGAAAGAAAAAGAAGTAGAAGAAAATATTATAATCGTGATGATAGGATTAGAACAGAAAGAGTTAAAAAGGTTATCGGAAAAAGATGCGGTGGTGAAAAGATATATGAAAGAGTTAGATAGAGTAAATGAAGAACCAGAGTTTAGAGAATATATGAGTTATGAAGAAGACCAAAGGAAGATAACGAACTCTTTAATAAGTTAAGGCATCAAAGAGGGAATGGATATTACAGGTTTGAGTAAAGAAGAAATAGAACAAATTCAAAGTAATAATTAAGGGATAATAATTCCTTTTTTGTTTCAAAATATAAAAAGTTTTGGGATTTGGTGGTTTTATGAAGTGGAAAATAGGAAATGTTGAAATTGAAAATCAAGTTGTTTTAGCGCCCATGGCTGGAATATGTAATAATGCTTATCGAACTATTATTAAAGAAATGGGTTGTGGTTTGATAGTTGCTGAGATGGTTAGTGATAAAGCCCTCATGTATGATAGTAAAAAGACAAAGGATTTACTTTATATGACGAATGAAGAAAGACCTCTTTCACAACAGATATTCGGTAATGACCCTAATTCGTTTGTGGTAGCAGCTAAATATATTGAGGACAATATGCATCCAGATATTATCGATATTAATATGGGATGTCCTGTTCCTAAAGTAGCATTAAAAGCGCAAGCTGGTAGTGCCTTACTTAAAGATCCTAATAAGGTTTATGACATTGTTAAGGCTGTTGTTAGTAGTGTTAAAACGCCAGTTACTGTTAAAATTAGAAGTGGCTGGGATGAGAAAAGTATTAATGCAGTAGAAATTGCTAAAAAAATTGAGGAAGCTGGCGCTAGCGCTATTACTGTTCATCCTAGAACTCGTTCTCAGGGATATAGTGGTAAAGCTGATTGGAAAATCATTAAGCAAGTAAAAGAAAATGTTAAAATACCTGTTATTGGTAATGGCGATATTAAAAGTTGTTATGACGCTAAAAGAATGCTAGATGAAACTGGTTGCGATGCTGTAATGATTGGTCGAGGCGTTTTAGGAAATCCTTGGTTAATTAAAGAGTGTGTTGACTATCTTGATTATGGTATTAAACCTCATGTTATTACTAAAGAAGAAAAAATTGCAATGATTAAAAAACACTTTAACAATTTATTAGAAACTAAACCATACAAAGTAGCCATGTTAGAAATAAGAACACATGCCGCTTATTATTTAAAAGGACTTCCAAAAGGAAAAGAATTGAAATTAGCTATTTTTAAGACAAAAGATAAAGATGAATTTTTAAGTTTATTAGATAGCTATATGGAGGAAGATTATGAGAAGGAAAAGAGCTAGTTCTTTTATAATTGATTTTATTATTATGATTATAGCTTTTGCTATTATAAAAAATGTTATACCTGAAACTAACTATACAAAAAAGTTGAAGGCTGAAGAAAATGAAATAATAGAAAGTTATACGGCAGGGCAGATTAATTTTAATGACTATTTTAAACAATATAGTGAAGTAAAATATGAATTAGATAAGCAGCAAATATCAGTTAATATTTTATATCTTGTTTTTGTTTTATTATATTTTATTTTATTGCCTTTTTTATGGAAAGGTCGTACCCTAGGCACTTATATCAATGGTTTACAAATAGAAAGGTTTGATAAAGGTTCGTTGCATATTTATCAATTGTTAATTCGAAATATTATTGTTGTGGGTTTGGGTTATTTAATTGTTAGTAATCTATGTGTCTTTATCTTACCCAAAAAATATTATTTTATTACCATTTCTGTTGTTGGGCTTTTGCAAGTAGTCATGGCTATTTTTTCTGCTAATATGATTATGTTTACGAAAGAAAAAAGAGGTTTACAGGATTTAATTAGTAATACTGAGATGACTAGGATTATAAAGAAGAAAAAAGCTAAAAAGCACTAGTATTTATAGTGTTTTTTTGGTATCATATAATAGTAAAAACACAAAAAGAAGGAAGTGAAATATATGCGTGAACTTACAGAGCAAGAAATTATTAGACGTGAAAAAGCTGATAATATTCGTGATTTGGGTATTGATCCTTTTGGGCAACGTTTTGAACGTACACATACTTCATCAGAAATAAAAAAGGAATATGGTAATAAATCAAATGAACAATTAGAACAGATGAATGTTAATGTTAAAGTAGCTGGAAGGATTATGACGAAGCGTGGTAAAGGAAAAGCTGGTTTCATGCATATCCAAGACCGTGATGGACAAATTCAAATTTATATGAAATTAGATAATGTTGGTGAAGATAATTATGAATTGTTTAAAAAAGCCGATCTTGGTGATATAGTTGGAATAGAAGGAACTTTGTTTGTAACACATACTGGTGAATTATCAATTAAAGCTAAAAAATATATTCATTTAGTAAAAGCTTTACGTCCATTACCAGAAAAGTTCCATGGATTAACGAATATAGAAGAAAGATATCGAAGACGTTATGTCGATTTGATAATGAATGAAAATTCTAAAAATATTGCTTTTTTAAGACCAAAAATTATTAGATGTATCCAAAATTATATGGATAACAAAGGTTTTGTAGAAGTAGAAACACCAGTTTTAACAAATTTATTAACAGGAGCAGCAGCCCGACCTTTTGTTACACATCATAATACGCAAGATATAGATATGTATTTACGTATTGCTTTAGAGTTACCACTTAAAAGATTATTAGTTGGTGGAATGGAAGCTGTTTATGAAATAGGACGTACTTTCCGTAATGAAGGAATGGATCCAAAACATAATCCTGAATTTACTTTGATGGAAGCTTATCTTGCTTATTCTGATTTAGAAGGAATGATGGATTTAACCGAAGGAATGTATCAAGAAATAGCAACTAAAGTTTTTGGTAAAATGCATTATAATTGGTGTGGATATGATATTAATTTAGAAGGGCCTTGGAAAAAGATAAGTATGGTGGATGCTATAAAAGAAGAAACTGGTATAGACTTTAATAAACAAATGTCTTTAGACGAAGCTAAAGAATTGGCAGCTTCACATAATATTGAGGTTGAAGACCACTTTAAAGTTGGACATATTATTAATGCTTTTTTTGAAAAGTATGTTGAAGAAAAGTTAATTCAACCAACTTTCCTTTATGGACATCCAGTTGAAATATCACCACTTACTAAAAATATGCCAACAGATCCACGTTTTGTTGAACGTTTTGAATTGTTTATTGGTGGTAAAGAATTCGCTAATGCTTATACAGAGCTTAATAATCCAATCGTTCAACTTGAACGTTTTGAAGAACAATTACAAGAGAAGAATTTAGGTAATGAAGAAGCTAATGATATCGATTATGATTTTATTGAAGCATTAGAGTATGGAATGCCACCAGCTGGTGGAATAGGTTATGGTATTGACCGTTTGTGTATGTTATTTTTAGAACAAGATTCAATCCGTGATGTTATTCTTTTCCCAACAATGAAGGAAAAAAATTAACATTATGCATTTGTATGTTGTAAGACATGGTCAAACAACCTGGAACCTTGTTCATCGCTGTCAGGGTGTTAGTGATATTCCACTAACTGAACAAGGAATTAAACAAGCTAAAAGCCTACAACCTTTAGTTGCTAAGCTTGACCTTGATGTTGTTATTTCTTCTCCGTTATCACGTGCTTATGATACCGCTAAAATAATAACAAATAATAAAATACCTATTGTTATTGACAAACGAATTATCGAGCGTGATTGGGGTAAAAATGAGGGATTAATTATTGATAACATTGATCGAATTAATTGTTGGAATGTTAATTTAAATATTGGCGATAATGAAATCGAAAAACTACAAGATTTTATGAACCGAATATCAGAATTTATTGAAGATATTAGAATAAAATATAAAGATAAAAAAGTTTTAGTTGTAGCTCATAGTGCTGTTTTACGTGTTATTCATTATTTATTAGGTCAAATACCTGAAGATGGTGATTTAACACGTATTGATATTCCAAATCTAAGAATTTTAGAATATGAATTAAAATAGAAAGAAGGAAAAAAATGAAAATATTATCAGTTAATGCAGGAAGTTCATCCTTGAAATTTACTGCTTATGAGATGCCAGAAGAAGAAGTTTTAATGTCTGGTTATATTGAAAAAATAGGTTTACCAGATAGTTTTTATACTTTAAAATTAAATGGAGAAAAAATTAAAAAGGAAGTTTTAATTTCAAACCATCAAGAAGCTGTTGAAAAAGTAATTGAAGAATTACTTGCTTATAAAATTATTAATGATTTGAATGAAATCAAGGCTGTAGGACATCGTGTTGTTCATGGTGGCGATAAATATGCAGATTCTGTTGTTATAGATGAAGAAGTTATTAAAACAGTAGAAGATATTTCTCCTTTAGCTCCTTTACATAATCCAGCTAATCTAGTTGGTATTAAGGCTTGTATGGAGAGTTTTAAAGAAGCTAAACATGTTGCAATTTTTGATACAGCTTTTCATCAAACAATGCCAGCTATTAATTATTTATATCCTGTTCCTTATAGTTGGTATGAAGATTATCAAATACGTAAATATGGTTTTCATGGAACTAGTCATCGTTATATAAATGATTATATGCAAAATTTACTTGGTAAGAAAGATATTAACATTATCAGTTGTCACATTGGTAGTGGTGGTAGCATCACAGCTATTTTAGATGGTAAAAGTTATGATACAACTATGGGATTTAGTCCTAATGCTGGTATTATGATGGGAACTCGCTGTGGTGATATCGATTATTCACTAATCTTTTATATGATGAATAAAACAGGAATGAGTGTTGATGAAGTTGATACAATCTTAAATAAGAAAAGTGGCTTATTAGGAATAACTGGCAAATATTCTGATCATCGTGATATTGAAGAAGCCATGGACAAAGGTGAAGAATGTGCAATTTTAGCTAATGAGATGTATGTTAATCGTATTGCGAAATATATAGCAGATTATTATGTTACACTAAATGGAAAAGTAGATGCTATCGTCTTTACAGCTGGTTTGGGTGAGAACGCAATTACTTTTAGAAAAGATGTTATCGATCGTTTAAATTGTATTGGCCTTAAAATAGATGAAGAAGCTAATGATGGCATTGCTAGATATCGTGATAAACAGGAGGGAATTATTTCTTCTAAAGATTCTGTTTGTCCAATTTATGTCATTCCAACTGATGAAGAAGTGATGATTGCACGTGATGCTTATAATGCTGTAAAATAAAAATGTAAAAAACTAACTTTTTGAGTGTTGATTGAGTTCAACACTTTTTTTGTAAAAAGGGAAAACAAAAAAAGGAAAAGTATTCAAAATCAATAATAATATAATATGGGCAGTATTATGGTTAAGTTTTTAGAGTGATGTTAGAAGAATATCATGGTAAAAATATTTACATTTGAATTTTTCATTTTATTAGATTATCTTGACATATTTTTTACAACATTAATTTTATAGTTTACATTTTTAAAATCTTAAATCTAATAAAAAAACTGCCTTCAGCAGTTCTGCACTTTATCTTTCGTGTTAATTATTTTTATTTTTAATATATTCTTTTAACATTTTAGTTAAAGCTCTTTTTTCGATTCTTGACACATAACTACGTGAGATATTAAACATTTTAGCAATTTCTTTTTGAGTCTTTTTTTTCTCGTCATTTAATCCATATCTTTTGGTAATTATTTGTTTTTCTCTAGGTGTTAATACATTAAAATACTTATCAATAAGTTTAATATTATTTTGATTATGAATGTCTAAAGCAAAATCGGGTTTAGGTGTTTTTAAAATATCTAATAAGGTTATTTCATCACCTTCTTTGTCAAAACCGATTGCTTCATTGAGACTAATATTTTTAGCATTTCGTTTATTGGCTCGGTAATGCATTAATATTTCGTTTTCAATACATTTTGCGATGTAGGTTGTGAGCTTAGCGTTGTGCTTACTATTAAAAGAGTCAATACCTTTTATTAGTCCAATAGTTCCTATACTAATTAAATCATCAATATCTTCACTTTTATTATCATATTTTTTTACAATGTGCGCTACAAGTCTTAAGTTGTGTTCGTTTAGTGTATTTCTTGCTTGCTTGTCACCTTGTTTCATTTTTTCTAATAATTGTAATTCTTCTTCTTTTGATAAAGGATCTGGGAAAATATTATTTGAATAAGCTGCACAAAATAAATGAAAATCACTTAACAACCACTTCAATAATTTAAACATAAATCACTTCCATTAAATTATATGTTATTCAAATAATAATATTTTTATCTTTATTGCTTATTAAAACATTTGTTTGCTTAAAAATATGGTATAATGAAAGTGGTGATTAGAATGGAAAATTATATAATGGGTACATTTAAACAAACAATTTTTCAATCAGATAATGGTTATATAATTGGCCTTTTTAAAATAAAAGATACTGATATAGATGCGATGAAATCTTATATTAATAAGATGATTACAATAACTGGTTATTTTCATGAACTTAATCAAAATGAAAATTATTATTTTAAAGGTGAAGAGACAATTCATCCAAAGTATGGATTTCAATTTAGTGTTAAAGAATACGAGAGAGTGAAGCCAGAAGATAAAGATGGTATTGTAGCTTTTTTATCAAGTAGTTTGTTTAATGGTATTGGTGAGAAAATGGCTCAAAGAATTGTTGATGTTCTTGGAGATAAAGCTCTTGATAAAATTTTAGATGACCGTAATTGTTTAACTTTAGTCCCTAAATTAAGTACTAAAAAAGCAAATATAATATATACGACTTTAGTTAAATATGAACAAAGTCATAAAATAATTGTTTATTTAACAGAATTAGGTTTTATTATGCGTGATGCTTTATTAATTTATAATAAATATAAGGATGATACAATAAGTATTATTGAACATAATATATATAGTTTAGTTGATGATATAGAAGAAATTAGTTTTCTTAAAGTTGATAATATAGCTTCAAAAATGAATCAGCCATCTGACTCTATTGAACGCATTAAAGCATGTATTTTTTTTGTTATGAAGGATCTTACTTTTAAATCTGGTGATACTTATTTATATTTTAAAGATATATATAGTGGTGCTATTCATTATTTAGGTTTTGATTTAGATAATAACTATTTTAATGAATTATTAGAAGAGTTGATGAATGAATTAAAAATATACATTAAAGATGATAAATATTACTTACAAGAATTATATGAAGCAAATAATAATATTGTTTATAAGTTAAATTGCCTATTACATAAAAAGAAAAATAAATATTCAGATTTAGATGAACAAATTTTAGAGTTAGAAAATAATTTAGGTATTAAATATAATGATAAACAACTTCTAGCAATCAAAAAAGCTTTGCAAGATAATCTTTTAATTATTACAGGTGGACCAGGTACTGGTAAAACAATGCTTATTAAAGCTATTGTTGAGATATATAAAAATATAAATAGTTATTCAGATAATGAGTTAATAAATAAGGTTGCTCTTTTAGCGCCTACTGGACGAGCTAGTAAAAGACTTAGTGAAGCTACTAATTTTCCAGCTAGTACAATTCATCGCTTTTTAAAATGGAATAAAGATAATAATACTTTTGCAGTTAATGAGTATAATCCTGATTTTAGTCATTTAATTATTGTTGATGAAGTTAGTATGATTGATGTTCCACTTATGGATAGTTTACTTAAAGGTTTAACTGATAATATTAAATTAATTTTGGTTGGTGACTATAACCAGCTTCCTAGTGTTGGACCTGGTGTTTTACTTAAAGATTTAATTGATAGTGATGTTATTAACACAGTTCATCTAGATGTTTTATACCGTCAAAAAGAAGATAGTTATATTCCTGTTTTGGCTGATGAAATTCGAAGTGATAATTTGGGTGATTTTAAGACGACTAAAGATGATTATACATTTTTACCTTGCTCTGAAAAGAATATTATTTCTAGTTTGACTAAAATATGTAAGCAAATTATTAATAAAGATTATGATTATAAACAATTTCAAGTTATGGCACCAATGTATGCTGGTGTTAATGGCATTGACAATTTAAATAAAGTTTTGCAAGATGTTTTTAATCCACCATCTTCACATAAAAAGGAAATTAATTATGGTGATGTTATTTATCGTGAAGATGATAAAATTTTACAGTTAGTTAATGATCCAGATAACAATGTGTTTAATGGGGATCTTGGTGTTATACGTAGTATTAAAACGGGTGTCGCAACTAAAAGTGGCAAAACTGAAGTAGTTATTGATTTTGATGGTAATTTAGTTGTTTATCAAGTAAAGGATTTAGGCAATATTAAACATGGATTTATTATAAGTATTCATAAGGCGCAAGGTAGTGAGTTTGATTTAGTTTTGATGCCTATAACACATAGTTATCACCGTATGTTGTATCGTAAGTTAATATATACTGGTGTTACAAGAGCCAAAAAGAAATTAATTATTATTGGTGAAGTTGATGCGTTTGTTTCTGGTGTTCATAATAATTTAAAACAAGAAAGAAAAAGCGATATGATTATAAACTTACAAAAGAATTGTAAAAATGTTGAACAAATATCTTTTTAGTATAAAATTTATCAAATAGTTAATATTAAAAGTGTATATAAGTTAATATATACAATTTGTTTTCTAGTGAGAGGTGATTTTGTGCAAATGGGTAGAGATATGGCTATGATAACGTTAGGTGCGTTAGGTGTTTTAGCATATCAGAAATATAAACAACCATTAAAAAAGAAAATGGAGTGTTTAATGGATACTGCGATTGACACAGCAAAAGACAAGCTAGAAAAAATGAAATAGAGAGTGCTTATGCACTTTCTTTTGTTTGCTAAATTAATTTAAAAGTGTTATAATACATCGCGAGGTGTGTTGTAATATGTTAGATGATTCATGGTGGTGGTATGATTTATATATGTTTCCTTATTCACATGGTATCTATTTACCATATAATTTAGGAAATAGATTAGAACCTTACATAGAAGAAGATTGTAGTGAACCTGAGCCTTTAAAAAGACATTCATTAGCCACTTTAAAAATTAATAGTAATTTTGATATTAGTTTTTTACCTTATCTTGAACAGGGAATGTTTGTTTTAACTGACACTTCCTTACTAGATGCGAAAGTTGAAAGAGAATGGTTAGAATTTGCCTCATCTTTAAGTGAAGGATTAGGGCAAATAAGACAAATAGATAATACTACTTTTTCCTTTGTTCCAAATCAAGTAGTTTATAAAACTTATGAAACGGAAGAACCTAAGATAAATAGACTTAAGAATTCTTAAGTCTATTTATCTTAGGTTCTTCCGTTTCATA
>CANRJK010000015.1 GCA_947630955.1 uncultured Bacilli bacterium
GATATAGGACTCGAACCTATGACCCCCTGCTTGTAAGGCAGGTGCTCTAACCAACTGAGCTAATCGCCCGGAAAAAACATTGACAATATAAACTATATCATCGAGTTTATTTTTTGTCAATACTATTTGACACTTTTTTTATCTTTTTTAAACTCTTTTCAATCCATAAAGGTAAGTTATATTGTAAGGTCGTAAAGCCCAATGGTGTCTCTTTAATTCTTCTTCTTCTAACTCCTTTATTACATTTATAATCAATATTTTTGATACTTAATTTTAACTGCCCTAGCCCCTCATCAACATCTAGTATTTCAACATAAATAACATCACCAACATTAACATAGTCTGTTATATGTTTTACATAACCATAAGATATCTCAGAAATATGAATTAAACCACTGTAGTATTCATCACATGATACGAATACACCATATGATTCGATGCCAGTAACAGTTCCATGTATTATACGACCTTTTTTATATTTAGCCATCAAATCACCTACGTCAATTATATCATAAAAAAATAAGCAAAAAAAGACTTTACTTTAGATATCTTCCAATATATAATAACTATTGGTGATTGAAATGAAAGAGCAAGAAAAGAAAATAATTTCCATTATCGATAAACTTCGTCCATTTTTAATCAATGATGGTGGAAATATAGAGTTTGTTAAGTATGAAAATAATATCGTATATATAAAGATGATGGGAGCATGCGCTAATTGCCATATGCTTGATTTAACTTTAAAAGATGGAATTGAAGCAGCCATCCAAGAAGAAGTTCCTGAAGTTATCGAAGTTGTTAATATTTCTAGTATAGCCTAGCTATACTTTTTTTATTAGCCAATCTATTTTAGGAATATCAACGTATCTTTTTAAATAATAATAAAAATCATTAAGTAGTTGCTCATATTGGTTAATTTTACTACTGTAAATAAGTATATCTTCCCCTGTCTCTAAACAATCAAAAAAATAAGTAGGAAATAGTAGGCGTACATATAAAAGAAAAAAATCCGCAGGAGTTAAAAAAAGTTGATCTAAATTTTGAAATATTGCATCTAAGTCAATAGAGCCTTCAAAAAAAGTTATTTTAATGTATTCTGCTATATCTCTAACTTTATAATCAGTGATAATATTATCTGGACTATAAAAGTCATTACTACAATTTAAGCGGTCATGACAAACACTATATGTACCTTCTGCTGGAGCTTCTTTATACAATCTAATAGCAAGTTCACTCAAACCTATATAATAAGGAAAGACTTCAAGTACTTCTTTATTTTTAATACGAATAATATTTTTCTCATAGTAGTCAACTTTATTTGACCACAAAAGAGCCCAATTTTTCTTTTCACTAACATTGATATCTATTAAAAATTCTTTTATTTGTCGCATATCAATATCAACATCGAGACTTTTTTCCAATAATATATATTGTTTATTGTCAATACTTGTAATGTAACTACCTTGTTTATTAAATATAATATGATGAATATAACGATTATTGTTTGTAAAGAAATTATAAAGATTGATATCCAAATCTCTTTTTAATTCCTTTAGAATATAATTATCAAAAAGATATTCGTTATTACGATATTTTAAATTATCAACATCGATATTATAATAATATTTAATAGCGTTTCTCATATTATATTTTATCCAAAAAAAAGATAAGCTATGCTTATTTTAGTAAAAAACATCTTTTAAATATAAACCATTAGCTGGAGCTGTTTTTCCAGCTTTTGTACGATCTTCTTCTTTTAAGATGTCAAAAACTTCGCCACTTTTTCTTTTTCCTTCACCTATTTCAATTAGTAAGCCAACAATATTTCTAACCATATAGCGTAAAAAACCTGTTCCTATAATTGAAATGACAATTTCATTAACATTTTTTACTTCACGAGTTAGAGTTGCTTGAATAATTGTTCTGACATAGTCTTCTTTTTCTTCATCCGTTTTAGTAAAAGATTTAAAATTATGTTCTCCCTCAAGATATTTTAAAGCTCTTTCCATTTCCGTTATATCTAATCTTTTATTGTATTGATAAACATAATTTTTTTCAATAGGATTATATTCACCTACATTTATTTTGTAGATATATTCTTTAGCTTTAGCGTCAAAGCGAGCATGAAAGTCATCCTTTACTTTTTCAATTTTCTTTACGTATATATCATCTGGTAACATTTTATTAAAACTATCACGTAATTTTTCTTCATCTAAGTCTTTATCTAAATCAAAATGAGCTTTTTGATTTAATGCGTGAACTCCAGCATCAGTCCGTCCTGTTGCGGTAATAGTGACATCTTGGTTACTATTTATTTTTGTCAAAACTTTTTCTAATTCTCGTTGAATTGTTTTTTTACCAGGTTGTTTTTGATAACCTTTATATCCTGTCCCGTCATAAGAAAATGTCATAAAATATCTCATATATTCCTCCATTTTAATATATTACTATACATTACGTAATATATCTTTTATTAAATCATTTAGGTTATCACGATAACCTAGTTTTACTTTTTTATCATTTAAAACAGTTAATTCAAAATCAATTATCTTAGGAACTAAAATACCATTTTGTTTTAATATTTTATCTTGTTTAAATACTTCATATTTATCACCTTCTAAAATAATATGACCTTTATTTAAAACAAAGATATAATCAGCTAATTGGTGGATAAATTCTATATCATGCGATACAATAACAATGGTTTTATTGTATCTTCTTTTTATGGTTTTCAAGATTTTAATTAAATTTTTTTTACCCTGATAATCTAAACCAATAGTAGGTTCGTCTAAGACAATTATTTCAGGATTAATAGCTAGAACACTAGCAATTGCTACTCTACGCATTTCTCCAGTACTTAAACTAAACGGATCTCTTTTTAAATAATCTTCTTTAAGTTCAACCATTTTTAAAGCATCTTTTACTCTTTTATCAATTTTACTTTTGTCATAATTAAAAAATTCTAAGCCAAAAGATATTTCTTTTTTTACTGTTTCACAAAAAAATTGATCTTCCGAAAATTGATAAATTAAACCGACATTAAAACGTAAATCGCCAATATTTCTAATTTTATTATCACAGCTTATAGTAAAATCACCAACTTTAACATTTCCATTAGTTGGATATATTAAAGCATTTAGCATTTCAATCAAAGTTGTTTTACCACTACCATTTGAACCCAAAATAACATTAATTTGATTTTTTAAAATTTTTACATCGATTTTATCAATTATTTTTTTATCACTAATATAATATTCAACATTATTAAATTTTACTTCCATAATGCATCCACCAACTTTTTATTATCATAATATATTCTATCAATTACTTTGTAATATTGTAACTTTATCGATAAATCAACAATAAAAGGTAAAGCAATATTATTATCTGTAAATAAGTTTACATTTTTAAAACTATTTTTTAATTTTTCTTGAAGAATAATGTTACCTTCACTCATGATGATAACATCACTACCTTTTAGTAAATCTTCACTATCATTGGTAATATTAATTATTGTTATTCCTTTTTTACTCAATGTATTTAAACTATTTAATACTTTATTACGTTTAACTGAATCAACCATTGATAAAGCTTCATCTAAAACGATAATTTTAGCATCGTGCGCTAAAGCAATGGCTGTAGAAACTAATTGTTTTTCACCACCACTTAGATGATGTGGATCTATATCTAAAAGATATGATATATCTAATAATTCAGTTACATCTGTAATTTTTTCTTTAATTTTTTCCTTACTATAATTATAATTTTTTAAGGCAAAAATCATATCTTCTTTGACAGTATCACACACGAACTGATTATCAGGATTAGATAGGGCTAAGCCAACTGTTTTTCTAATTCTTTTAATATTTTTAGAATTAACAAACATATCATCTATTTTAACATATGCTTTAGGGTTAATCATCCCTGAGATAAGTTTCGCTAAAGTTGTTTTACCACTACCATTAGGTCCTATAATCGTTGTAAAAGTTCCTTTTTTTATATTTAAAGAAAAATTGCTAAAGACTTTTTTATCTTTATATTCAAAGTTTAAATCTTTTATTTGAATAATTGCATCCATAACAATCACCTTTAATTATTATAGTATATCTAATTTTTAATGTAAAGAAAATATTTATTTGGTAAATATGCTATAATAAATTAGAGGTGATTTGATGTTTGATGATATTAAAATTGCTAATAGTATTGAAATGAAAGATATTAAAGATATTGGGAAAAAAATAGATATTGACGAAGATTATCTAGAATTATATGGAAAATATAAAGCTAAAATTAAACCATTTAAGGGTAATAAACAAGGAAAATTAATTCTTGTAACTTCAACTAATCCTACACCTTATGGTGAGGGTAAAACAACAATTAGTATTGGTATTAATGATGCATTAAATAGTTTAGGTTACAAAAGTATTGTTACCTTACGGGAACCATCATTAGGTCCCGTGTTTGGTATCAAAGGTGGCGCTACTGGTGGTGGTTTTGCCCAAATTGTTCCAATGGAAGATATTAATCTACATTTTACAGGTGATATGCACGCTATTACTTCTTGTAATAATTTACTATGTGCTGCTATTGATAATCATTTATTTCAAGGTAATGAATTAAATCTTGATCCAAATAACATTATTTTTAAAAGATGTCTAGATATTAATGACCGAGCTCTTCGTAAAATAGATATAGAATATAACAAAGAGAAAAAAATGCGTTCTACTAATTTTGATATTACTGCAGCATCTGAGATTATGGCCATTATTTGTCTTTCAAAAAATCTCAAAGACTTAAAAGAGCGATTAGGCAATATTTTAATTGGCTATACGATTGATAATAAACCAGTTTTTGCAAGACAATTACACATTGAGGGCGCTTTAACTATTCTTTTAAGAGATGCGATAAAACCTAACTTAGTTCAAACTTTAGAAGGAAATCCAGCCATTGTTCATGGTGGTCCTTTTGCTAATATTGCTCACGGGTGTAATTCTTTAATAGCTACTAAACTTGCTCTTTCTCTTGGTGATTATGTTGTTACGGAAGCAGGTTTTGGTTCAGATTTAGGTGCAGAAAAATTTTTAGATATTAAATGCCGTATTGGTAATTTAAAACCTAATTGTATTGTTATTAATACTACAATTAGAAGTTTAAAACATAATGGTGGTTGTCCTAAAGAAAAATTGACAGATAAAGATATGTCTTATCTTGAAAAAGGTATTGATAATTTAAAAGTTCATATAGAAAATATGGCGAAATTTACTAGTAATCTTATCGTTTGTTTAAATTATTTTAGTAAAGATACCGATGAAGAAATTCAATTTGTTCGTGACTTTGTTGAACAATTAGGATATGATTTTGAAATATCAAAGGCTTATACTGAAGGTAGCAAAGGTTCTACTTCTTTAGCTTTAAAAATTGTTAAATTATGTGCTAAAGATACTAATTTTAAATTTTTATATGATGTTAATAAATCAATAAGGGAAAAAATCGATATCATAAGTAAAGAAATATATCACGCATCACAAGTTATCTATAGTGATAAAGCACTAAATGAAATGAAGAAATTAGAACATTTAGGTTATCAAGATTTACCTATTTGTATCGCTAAAACACAATATTCAATATCAGATGATCCTAAAAAACTAGGTTATCCTGTTAATCATGAAGTTAAAGTATCAGATATCCATTTATGTAATGGAGCAGGATTTATCGTAGTTATGATGGGAAATATTATGACTATGCCTGGTCTTTCAAAAGAACCTGCTTATTTAAAAATGGATATTGATGAACAAGGAAAAATTACAGGACTATTTTAATTTAAAAAACCCGCTTCTAAATCTAGAAAACGGGTTTTAATATTTTTCTAAAACTCTGATTAACCAATTATAGACACGATTAATAGATTCTATTTGAACACGTTCTTTAATGGTATGAATATCATATAAATTAGGCGCAATAACACAAATATCTAAATCTTTTAGATTCTGTTTAAAAATTCCACCTTCTAAACCAGCATGAACATGTTGAAGTTTAACTTTTTTATTATATAATTGTTCATAAGTATCAATTAACTTATTATGTAAATCTTTCTTTCCTTGAAAAGAAAAGAATGGTTTAGAATCTACTAACTTAATATCTAAATGATTGGCTAATTTAAATATTTTCTTAACACATTCTTTTTCTTCTTCTTTATTTGAACTACGAATACTTATATCAATAGTAATTAGTTTATAAGTTGTTTTAATAACCCCTAAATTAAGTGATGTTTTAGGGGTTTTATCATTATAATAACTTAAAACACCTTGTGGTAATTGATTAATAAAATTAATAAGTATTTTACTATCTTCTAAACGCATAGCTTCTTTCAATGGTTTAACTTTTTCAATAGTTATATTAATAGATGGATATTCATCATAATATTTCTTTGGTCTTTTTACTATACTATCAGTCATAAAAAGACATTCTCCTTCACTTGGTATAACATTGTCACGTGTTCCACCTTTAATTGATATAATTTGCACATCTGTTATATCTTTTAAAATCTCGCCAATAATTTTTATCGCATTTCCCCTTTTTTTATCAATATCAGTACCAGAATGACCACCAAGTAAACCTGAGATTTTAAGTAAATAGGTTTTTTTATGACAAGGAAAATACGTTATCGGTTGACTAACACAAAGATTAGTAAAACCAGCACAAGAAACATCAATAACTCCTTCGGAAGTACCATCAAGACTTATTAATTTATTTCCTTTAATTTTACTATAATCTAATTTTTTAGCGCCATTCATCGTTGTTTCTTCACTAACAGTAAATAAAGCTTCAATATTGGGTATTTTAATATTAGGATTAGCTAAAATCGCTAAAATAATTGCACAACCAATTCCATCGTCAGCTCCTAAAGATGTACCATAAGCCTTATAACAACCATCTTGAATATAATAACAAATGCCTTTATTTTCAAAATCATAAGCAGCTTCACTAACACAAACCATATCGGTATGAGCTTGTAAAATAATTGTGTGAGCAGAATTATTATTACTTTTTCTTTTAATTATAACGTTATGAATTTCATCAGTATGACATTCTAAATTATGTTTTAAAGCAAAATCACATAAATAATCAGCTATCTTTTTTTCATGACCTGACATTCTAGGAATTTTTAAAATCTGTTCAAAATAATAACAAGGATCCATAGTATCACCTATTCAAATAATATTAAACAAATCAAAAAAAATATACATAGTTTATAAGCTTAAGTGAAATAATAAAAATGGTGATATTATGCATCCAATGATAAAAAAAATTAAAGAGAATCTAGGTAATAGTAGTGATATCGTTGAAAGAAATATTAATAAGATTTCATATATTTACCTAGAAAGTGTTAGTAGTGATGATAAAATTAGTGATTTTTTAAACAAAAGTATTATTAATATTACCAACATTAATCAATTATCACTTCACCTAAAAGATAATTTATATAATTCTCATGTTGAAATTATCAAAAATATCGATGAAATTTATTACTATTTAACTTCAGGATATACTTGTTTATTTATTGAAAATAGTAATGAGTATATCGTCGTTGAAACGAAGTTAAAACTAGATCGTGGAATTACTGAGTCGTCTTCTGAACCATTAATAAGAGGCCCTAAAGATAGTTTTACAGAAAATAATGCGGTTAATATTGGCTTAATCCGTAAACGAATTAAAGATTATAATTTATGGATTGATGAAGTTAAAATTGGTAGAAGGACTAAAACAAAAGTAAGTATTGCTTATATTAACGATATTGCCGAAAAAAAGAATGTTAATGCGATTAAGAAAAAATTAAAAAAGATAGATATTGACGGCATTATCGATAGTGGGTGTATAAGAGATTTTCTAGAAGCTAACCAAAGGTCTTCTTTTCCCAAAACAATTAGTACTGAAAGACCAGATTTAGCTTGTATTAATCTTTTAAATGGTAAAATTATTATTCTAGTTGAAAATAGTCCAACTGTTTTAATTTTACCAGCTTGTTTTGATGATTTTTTAAAGTCTTCTGAAGATTATTATTTAAAACCTATTAATTCGACATTTAGCCGTATTTTACGATACATAGCTTTTTTTATAACTATTTTAACTCCTGCTTTATATATTGCTTTAATGACTTTTAATCAAGAAATGATTCCTGATCAATTACTCATATCTTTAGCTAGTCAGCGAAGTCAAGTTCCTTTTCCAACTTTTATGGAAGTTTTAATTTTTATTGTTATATTTGAAATTTTAAGAGAAGCAGATATTAGATCTCCAAGTGTTTCTGGAGCTTCTATGAGTATTGTTGGGGCTTTAGTTTTAGGTGATGCAGCCGTAACAGCTGGCTTAGTTTCCCCTATTGTTATTATAGTAGTTGCTATTACATCAATATGTGAACTTGTCTTTAGTGATATGGATATGTCTAACGCTATTAGACAGTGGCGGATGATTTTTATCTTTTCAACAGCGTTTACTGGTTTAATTGGTATTGTTTCTGTTAGTTTAATATTAATCATTAAATTAGCTAGTCTTGAAACCCTTGATACCCCTTATCTTATTCCTTTTAGTCCTTTAAATAAAAACATTATCAAAGATAGTATTATATTAGTCCCTGCTAATAAAAGGAATGAAAGACCTAATTATTTAACTCACAATAAAAAGAAAGTTGGTCATCAATGAAAAAGATATTTTTTATTCTAATATTTATTTTATTAACTACAGGCTGTTGGAATTATCAAGAATTAAATGATTACGCTATTGTTACTGGAATGGCCGTTGATTATAAAGATAATAAATATGAAGTATCTTTATTAATTGCAAATGGTGATAAAAAAGATGATGAAGATGGTAAAGCACAAGTAACAGTATCATCAGCTTCAGGAAAAACAATTTATGAAGCTATTAAAAACATCAGTTTAGCAACCCCAAAAGAGTTATATATCAGTCATCTTTCTGTCATTGTTTTATCTGAAGAAATTGCTGAAGCTGGGGTTAATCCTGTTTTAGATTTTCTTTTACGTGAACCACAATCACATCAAAACTTTTATCTTGTTATTGCTAAAAATCATGAAGCCAAAAAAAGTCTTTCAGTCTTAACACCTTTAGCGGATTATCCATCACAAAATATTACTTTTAATATTAAAATGACTGAAAAATTACAAGGACGCATAACCAATGCTAGTTTCAATAATTTTGTTTCTAAAATTCTTCAAAAAGGAAATAACCCTGTCAGTAATAGTTTAGTTTTAGTAGGTGATGAAGAAAAAGGAATTAGTCAAGAAGAACAAGATAAATCAATTGCTAGTGCCTACACTAAATTAGATACTTTAGGTTTATTTAAAAATGATAAATTAGTTGGATGGGCTACTATGGATGAGAGTATAGGTATTAATATGTTACTTGGCGATGTAGAAATTCTATATCTAACCTTGCCATGTAAAAATGACTATGTAGTTGTTACTTCAAGCTCATATAAAATTAAAAATAAAGTCAGTAAAGATAAAATAACAGTAAATATTAAAGCCGATGGAATGATTAATGAAGTTGGATGTGATATCAACTTGGAAGATCCTAAAACAATTGAAATTTATCAAAAAAAGGCGGAAGAAAAAATGAAAGAATATACTAATAAAGCAATTGTAAAAGCTAAAAAGTTAAAAACGGATATTTTTGGTTATGGTAATATGATTTATCAAAAATTTCCTACCTATTTTAAAAATTTAAATGATTGGAACGAAACATTTACTAAGTTAAAAATTAATATTAACGTCGATTTTAAACTTAAAAATAAAGGAACTTTAGAACAAACGATAGGAGCACAGGAAAAATGAGAAAAAATTTAGGCTATTTTGCAATTGCATACTTCATATGTCGAGCTTCATTTATTGGTATATCATCCGTAGCGTTAGTTACCTTAGTAAAACAAGATTCCCCTTTAAGTATAATTGCTGGTCTTATCTTAGGTATTATTCCAATCTTATTATTTTATAACATTGCAAAATATAAAGAAGATTTAAATATTATAGAAAAAATTGATGAACTATTCCCTAATTTAAAAAACGTTATAAAAGGTCTTTTAATGTTAGCTGTTTTTGCTATAACTATTTTAAATTTTTGGAACTTAACCAATTTTGTTGTCAGTCAATTTCTAAATAAAACACCAATGTTTGTTATCAGTATATCATTAATAATCCCTGTTATTTTTTTAATTAGTAAAGAAAATAAAATTATTGCTCGGGTTAGCCTTATTCTTCTTTTTTTTGCTATGCTTTTATTTATAACAAGTATAGCTGGGTTATCAAGTAAGATTAATCCTACAAATCTATGTCCTATTTTAGAATATAATCCCTTAAAAGGCGTCCTATCTTATATAAGTTATAACGTTTTGCCAATTTTTATAATTCTAATTTTCCCAAATAAACATATTAAAAAAAGTCTTATATACGGCTATATTTTTGCTTCTTTATCATTACTAATTGTTATCTTTTTTATGATATCTGTCTTAGGTATTGAACTAGTAACTATCTTTCAATATCCAGAATTTCATATTTTAAAATTAGCTTTTGAAGGCTTTGTTACCTATCGTTTAGAAAACATTCTATCTATTCAGTGGTTTTTTGATATTTTTATCCTTACAGCTGTTGGTTTAAAATTTTGTAATGAAGCTTTTAGCATCAAAAAAACATATATACTTCCCATATTATTAATTATTTTAAATAGCTATCTTTTTTCTAATAATACAATTGCAAATAAACTTATAACTTATGTATTTCCATATATAATACCTATCTTCTTTTTTATCATACCACTTATTATTTTTCTAAAAATAAAAAAAGAAGTAAAAACTTCTTAAAAAATAAATTTAATTAAAGCAAAAATAATTACAGCAGCAACTAAAATAGCAAAGATAATAATAAGAATTTTAATTAACTTGTTATTCTTCTTTAAATTACTATCTAAATTTCTTAAGTCTTCAAAATCTTTGTCCGAAAAACTAAAACTAGATGTGTAAAAAGTTCGGTCAATATTTTCTAAGTTATTAGTTGTTACTTCTTCAACAATTGGAGGTTCTTCCTCTTTTTCTTTTACTTCATCTAAAATCTTTTTAATTGAAGCGGCATCACCAACCATTGTATCTGATTTAAGCGTATCAAACATACCTAAATCGTCAGACGTCAAATCTTTAAAACCATCTGGATCAGCTAAGGTTTTAAATTTCTCACTATCATTTTCATTTATTTTAATATTTTTTAATATATCATATTTACTGTTTTTTAAGTTACGATATTTTATATCACTATCACTATGGTCAACTTTTGCTTTATCAAGAATATCACGTATATCATAATTTTTTTCATCTGTATCTTCTATTACTTCATCTTTGTCTTTGGGTTCTAAATCATGATATTTTTTTGTTCGATGATAATTTTCACGACTTTCTAACATTTTTTTTACCATATTAATATTTATTTCACTACTATTAGAAATATCAGCTACACCCTCAATGTTACTATAATTACCAAGTTCATTTATTTGCTCGTAAAGGTGTTCATTTTTTTTACTACGATTTTCGTGTTTATCATAACGATCCATTCTGCTAGCCATAGTATCACCCTAACTATATATTATCATAAAATCAATTTATTTAAAACTGTTACACTAAAATAGATTAAAAAAAAGCTTTTTAAGTTTAAGTAACATATCTTTTTTATCAAAAATCAGTTGCATTTTCGCCATATTTTATCTATAATTTTACTAGGAGGAATTTTATGAAATTAGAAGTTGACAAAGATGTCTGTATTGGTTGTGGAGCTTGTCAAGCTATATGTCCTGAAGTATTTGAAATAGATGATGATGGATTAGCTAAAGTTATTAGTGACAATGTTCCTAAAGATAAAATTGAAGATGCAACAGACGCTAAAGAAGGTTGCCCTGTTAGTGCTATTAGTGATGTCGAAAGTGACACTAATAATATTGAAAACGATGATAACAATGCCGAATAAAAGATAGTTTCCTATCTTTTTTCTTTATTAACTAAACTATATAGTTGTTTTACTTCTTTAATTGATAATTTACGATATTCTCCCGATTTTAAATTTTTAACATCTAAAAAAGCAAATCGTTCACGACGAAGTTTAATGACTTCATAGCCAATAGCTTCAAACATTTTTTTGACTTGATGATTTTTACCTTCATGAATGATTAATTCAATAATGGAAACATTATTTTTTTTATCTAATTTTCGTATCTTAGCTTTAGCCTTACTTGTTTTTATTCCATCAATAATAACGCCATTACATAATTTTTTTATATCTTCTTTCGTTGGTAAACCTTTTATTTTAGCAATATAAACTTTTTCAATATTATTTTTAGGATGAATCAATAAATTAGTTAAACTTCCATCATTTGTTAAAATAAGTGCTCCCGTTGTATCATAATCAAGTCGTCCAACAGGATAGATTCTTTTTTCTTCATCAATTAAATCAACAACTGTTTTTCTTTTTTTATCATCTGTTGTACTAGTAATAATACCACGAGGTTTATTTAAAAGATAATATACTTTATCTTCCTTAATATTTAAAATATTGTCATCAATACTTATTTCATCTTCATAACTAGCTTTAATGCCCATAGTTGTTACTATTTGACCATTAACTTTAACATGACCATCATTAATTAATTGTTCAGCTTTACGTCTAGAGCAATAACCTGATTGAGCTATGATTTTTTGTAACCTTTCCATCATATCACCTAAAGTTATTTTAACATAATAGCATAAAAAAAGATATACTATTTACAAGTATATCCTTCATCTGTTAAGATTGACTTCAAACTGTCATAATTTTCACCCATGTTGTTTTCCTTATAGTTAGTTTCATCCATTTTAGATGGGTCCATTTCAACAGTAACTGATATCTTATTATTATCTGATTCTATTTTAGCTTTAAATCCGTTTGTCTTATTATAATCATCAGCTGTTGTTTGCGCACTATTTTTATAGTCATCTATATATTGAGCAAAATCTCCTTCAGCTACAACAGAAAAAGTCTTAGTAGCGCTTTCAACACGATCTTTTTTAAAATGATAGACCTCTTTTAACTCATTAGTAAATCCGTTTTCAGAACTTGACTGTGTACAAGTCAAAGTTTTCTTTTTACCACAACCAGTCAATGTAATTAGTGCTATAAATAATACCACTGTCATTAATATCCTCTTCATATTCTACCTCCATTTTGATTATAACATTTTTCATATAATTTTTCAACCAAACAGCATATAACATAAGATGATACTTGTTAAGATTCCAACAAAATCTCCAAAAAGACTAGTAGCCAAGGCATATCTTGTCTTTTTAATTCCAATACTACCATAATATAAAGCAATAACATAAAAAGTTGTATCTGTGCATCCTTGAATAGCAGATGCTAAAAGACTAAAAAAACTATCAACACCATATTTATTATATATTGTATTTAAAAGAGCTAAAGAAGCACTACCTGATATAGGTTTGGTAACTATTAAAGATATTAATTCAATAGGTAATTTTAAATTGCTAATAAAAAGAGAAACAAACCATTTTAAAAAACCACTATTAATTAACACATTAACACTTAATATCATCGCTAAAAGATTAGGAAAAATAGTAAAGCCCATTTTAAAAGCTTCTTTACTTCCTTCAACAAAAGCTTCATATAAATCAATTTTCTTTAACAAACCATATATAACAATAATAAAGACCATTGAAGGCAAAATATAATTAGAAATATTAACTCCTCCTAGCTAGTATCTTATCTAATATAATACATGCTATTGTTGCGACAACAGTTGAAATTAAAGTTACTAATACTGTTTTAGTTGGATCAAGACTTTTATACATCATTCTTAAAGCTATTAAAGTAGTTGGTATTATGGTAATAGCACTTGTGTTAATCATTGTAAAAGTTAACATACTTCTACTTGCTACTTTTTTATTTTCATTTAATTCTTGTAAACTACTCATAGCCTTTAAACCAAAAGGTGTAGCTGCACTACCTAAACCAAACATATTAGCAATTATGTTACTAGACATATATCCAAGACAACGATGATTTTTTGGTACTTCTGGAAAAAGAGGATGTAATACTTTTGATAATACTTTAGCTAACTTATCTAAAAGGCCACTTAAGGTTGCTATATTCATAATCCCTAACCATAAAGCTATAACAGGAAAAATTTGAATAAATACTTCTAAACTATCTTTAGCGCTATTTAAAATAGTTTCATTAATATTAAGACTATGACCAGTAATAAGTCCATAAACAATTCCTAAAAGGAGAAAATAAGTCCATAACTTATTTACCATAAATGTTTAATCCTTTCAAAAAAACTCATTTTTTTCTTTTTTATTTTACTAGCATATATATCTTCTTGATGTACTAATTTATCATTAATAAAAACTTTAGCAGTACCTGTTTTACCCTCTTTTGGTTTATCACTTAAAACAAAATTTAAATAAACTTTATCATCTTTAGCAAGTGTATAATCATAGTCATTTTCTAAACTCAAATCGTAATTTTTATATAAATTTTCTGTCAGCATTAAATTACCTTTAGTTAAAATTTTATAATGATAATAATTATCAAAACCGTAGTCAAATAAATTTTTATGATCTTCAAAATCATTGCCATCATTTAAAGTTACCACCACTAAATTTAAATTATCTTTACTAGCTGTTGTCACTAAAGTCCTTTTAGCTTTATGCGTAAAACCTGTTTTTCCACCTGTCGCATATTTATAGTTAAATAATAATTTATTTTTATTAATCCAAAGATATGTTTTTTTATTAGTTTTAACGACATGTTCTTTGGTAGAAACTATCTTTCGATATTCTTTTAATTTGGTAGCATAACTTGCTAAAATAGCCATATCATAAGCTGTTGAGTAATTACCATCTTCCTCATCTAAACCATTAGGATTATTAAAAACCGTATTAATCATACCAATTTGTTTAGCTTTATCATTCATCATCGAAACAAATTTATCCTTACCAACATAATTTGCAATAGCGTATGAGGCATCATTACCACTTCTTAACATTAAACCATAAACCAAATCTCTCAAACTTATTTTTTCACCTTTTTCAATATAAATACCAGAGCCATAACTTTTATCTATTTCTGAACCAATCGTTACAATATCATCTAATTTACCTGATTCAATAGCTAAAACAGCGGTCATTATTTTCGATATACTAGCTACACTTCTTTGATCATTAATATTTTTACTATAAAGAATCCTTTTCGTATCTGTATCCATCATAATAGCACTACTAGCACTTGTTGTTATCCCTATAACATTAATAGGTATTAAAGTTAATATTAAAAGTATTAATTTTTTCATATATCCACCTATATAAAGATATGAAAAAAAAGACTAAATTAGTCCTTTAATAGTCATCACTTTTTTTACTCTTTATATTTAATAAAAAAATACACTTAATGTATATAAATACCGTGTATTTTTTCTTTTGATGTTTCATCCAAATCATCAATTACCCATTCATTATCTTTTTTAGTAAGACTAAAAGTTATATTATATTTAACTTTTTCAGTTGCTTGTTCTAAACGGCCTAATTGATAATCAAAATATTTTGTAGCATCGTAATTTCCTTTATCATCTTTATAATCATCTTTATCTATTTCTTCAGACAAAATTTTACTATAGTCATTTACTTCAATTTCTGTATCGACAGTAGCTCGATCACCATCAATTTTTTCGTCAGTAATTTCATACTTAAGATTACTATAATGCTTTTTCATAATCTCACGATAACGAGCTTTTTGTTCAATAGTATATTCTGTATCTTCAATTAAAGTATCTAAATCATTTAAAACATTGTCATCTAATTTTTGATAACTATCCAGATAATTTTCTACTTGCTTTGTTGGTGAATTCATCATATCTTTGCCTAAATCACAACCAGATAATAGAAAAATAGTTGCTACTACAAATAACAATTTTTTCATATATACCTCCCTTAATATTATTTATCAAATATTAAGTTTTATACTCCTGTATTACTATTTCTTCTTTTTAAATATATTTTTCTTATAATATCAAAAGGAATAACTAAAGAAGCATATAAAATTGTTACAAGTAACTGTATAAGAGTTAAACCATTAGTTCTAAAAACATTACCTCCATAATAAATCATTATAATTTGAACAACAATTATCAAAATCATTATCGCGATAAAAACTTTATTTTTATTAATATTCGCTAAAATATTTAAACGATTGGTCCGTGAATTAAAACTATTAAAAATATCAATGAAAATAAATAAACCAAAAAAAGCTGTTAACAAAGTACTATAATCTTTATAAATATATGTAAATATTGGTAATTTTAAGAAAAGAAAACATAATAAAGAGCCTATTAATCCCATACCCAAAATTTGACTAATCATATATTTATTAATAATTTGTTCATCAATTTTTTTAGGATATTCATCCATATATTCTTTAAGAGGCGGTTCAAAAGCAAAAGCTATACCTGCTAAAGTATCCATAACCATATTAATCCATAACATTTGAATAACGGTAACAGGATTGCTAACACCAATAAATGGTCCAAAAACACTTAAACTTAAAGCACAAACATTAATTGTTAATTGTAAAATGATAAATTTACGAATACTCTTAAAAATAGTTCTTCCATATAAAATAGCTTTACTTATCGATAAAAAATTATTATCTAAAATAACAATATCACTAGCTTCTTTGGCAACTTCTGTTCCACTTCCCATACTAAAACCAACATCAGCTCTTTTTAATGCAGGAGCATCATTAACACCATCACCTGTCATACCTACAACTAAATTCATTTCTTGACAAACCCTAACTAATCTACTTTTATCATGTGGAAGCATCCGCGCTACAACCCTTAAACGAGGAATAATTTCTTTTAATTCATTATCATTCATTTTATTTAATTGTTGACCAGTAAGTGCAACATCACCATCTTTATATAAACCTATTTCTTTAGCGATATTAATAGCTGTATTAATATTATCACCAGTTAACATTACAGTATTAATATGAGCTTTTTTTACTAATTTAATTCCCTCTTTAACATTATCTCGGACATCATCCTTAATTAGTAAAAAACCAACTAAATTTAAATTATTTAAATTTTTAGGATCGATATTAGTTGAAGTAGCAAGTAATATAACTCTAATCCCCTCTTTAGCTTTATTTTCAACATAATCATTCAATTTAGGAAGATTAACTTTTTCTTTATAACCTAAAGAATTATAATAATATTTAATATTTTTTAATAAAATCTCAGGTGCTCCTTTAATCAAATTAACACGACTTTTATCTGTAATTGTCGTAATCATATATTTATTATTACTATCAAAAGGAATTACTTTTTCCTTATAAAAAGAAATATTACTTTTTTTAATAAATTTTAAAATAGCCTTATCTGTAATATTTCCACCAACTATTTTATCACCATCATAACTACTTGCATTATTAACAGTACAAGATATTTTAACCATTCTAGAAAAATTACTTTGAATTAATTCCTCATAACTATACTCTTTTAAGCTACCATCTGTAAATTTAGTAACTTCCAACTCTCCTTTAGTTAGTGTACCCGTCTTATCAGTAAATAATATATTAATACACCCACTAGTCTCAATACCCATTAACTTACGTACTAAAACATTATCTTTTAACATTCTTTTCATATTTGATGATAAAACCAAAGTTAACATCATTGGTAAACCCTCTGGAACACAAACAATAATGATAGTAACTGATAAAGTTAAAGCATAAATAACATTATTAATGGTTAAACCATTCAAAATAATATAACTAAGAAAAACGAAAAAAGAACCAATGTAACCAATAAAACTAATTGATTTAGCTAACTTTATAAGACGCTTTTTTAAAGGACTAACTGGTTGTTTTACTTTTAATTCGGAAGCCATCTTCCCATAGAAAGTTTCCGTTCCAACCTTTTTTACTTCCATTAAAGCTTGTCCATTCATAATAACACTACCACGTAAAACCTCATCATTTGTCTTTTTATTATTAATTTTTGATTCTCCATTTAAACTAGATTCATCAATGCCAATATTCCCACTAATTACAACACCATCAGCTGGAACCATATCTCCACTTTCTAAAAAAACAATATCTCCACACACTACTTCATTTAAATATATCTCTTTCTTTTTCCCATTCCTTTTAACACGACATTTTGTATTACTAGCTTCCTCCATTAAATTAGCAAAGGCCTTATCACTGCCATATTCTGAAATACTCGAAATGAAAGAAGCCGTAAAGATCGCAACTAAAATACCAATCGTTTCATACCAATCAAAACTCTTCATTAAAAAAAATATTTTAATACCTAAAGCAATTAATAAAATTCTAATAATAGGATCCCCTAAAGAATTAATAATTAATTTAATAAGACTATTTTTTTTATACTCCCCAATACTATTATTACCAAATCTCTTTCTATTTTTAATAACTTCTTCATCCGTTAATCCAACTTTTTCTTTCATATAGTCCTCCTAATGAATTATATGAAAGAAAATAAAAAAAAGTCCTAAAAGACCCTTTAAAAAACATTTTATCAAATTATCCCTAAGTTAATTACTTAAGTCAATTATTACTAACAAAATAATACCATTTTTAGCTTTATAAGTAAAGCTTTTTTTATTGTATAAAATATTTGAAAGCTTAAAAATTAAAAATATCAAATAGCTTATAATCCCTTTAAAATCAATAAGGTAGCTGTCCTTAAGTAATTAACTTAAGGACACATTGGAGGGTAAAATGCGAAAGATAAGAAATAAAAATATGATGGTATTAGTAATAATTTTTATAGTAACTTTAACAAGTAGTATCGGGTATAGTGCCTTACAATCAAATTTAAAAGTAACAGCTGACTTAAATGTATTAAAGGATTATGTACCAGACGGAACATTATATGATATGATGCATCATATATCAGAGATGGATAATACAAGTAGCAAGTATGTAAGTAGCCCTAATGGTATTGATTTTTCACAAATATCATCAGATACAAATGGTAAAGGAGTATATGAGCTACACACAACAGCTAGTGATGAGTACCCAATTCATTATTATCGTGGTGATGTAAATAATAATGTTATATTTGCCAATTTTTGTTGGAAAATAATAAGAACCACGGAAACTGGTGGTATAAAATTAATCTACAATGGCGAACCAACTGAAGATGGTAAGTGTGATAATACTACAGGTGAAAGTACGCAAATAGGAACGTCAGCTTATAATGAAAATAATGATGAAGCAAAATATGTAGGATATAAATATGACAATGATGAAGTAGATAGTACCATAAAAACGAAAATAGAGTCATGGTATAAAACGAATATCGATGAAAAGAAAGACGC
>CANRJK010000016.1 GCA_947630955.1 uncultured Bacilli bacterium
TCAACTTTTGTTTTTATGGTACTATCTACTTCATCATTATCATATTTGTATCCTACATATTTTGCTTCATCATAATCTTCATTATATGCTGAGGTTCCTATTTGAGTGTTTTCACCTGTATTATCACACTTGCCATCGTCACTTGGTTCGCCATTATAGATTATCTTTATTCCTCCGGTTTCCGTCGTTCTAATTATCTTCCAACAGAAGTTAGCGAATATAACATTATTATCTACTTCACCGCGATAATAATGAATTGGATACTTATCATTTACTGTTGTATGTAACTCATATACTCCTTTACCATTTGTATCTGATGATATTTGTGAAAAATCTATACCATTTAAGTTTTGAACATATTTACTACTTGTATTATCCATCTCCGATATATGATGCATCATATCATATAGTGTTCCATCCGGTATATAATTCTTTAATACATTCAGATCAACCGTTACTTTTAAATTTGACTGTAATGCACTATACCCTATACTACTTGTTAATGTTACTATGAATATTACTACTAACACCATCATATTTTTATTTTTTATCTTTCGCATATTACCCTCCAAATGTGTCCTTAAGTGTTATACTTAAGGACAACTAATTTGTTGATTTTAAAGGGTAAGTTAGTGCTTTGCAAATTTAAAAGATAAATTTTTTTATTTTCTTGGTAATAGAAAAAAAGCTTTACTTATAAAGCTAAAAATGATATTATTTTATTAGAATTAAGTGAACTTAAGTATAACACTTAAGGATTTAAAAAGAAGTCTAAGATATAGTATCTAAAACTTCTTTTGTTTTGTTAATGTTGCAACTATAACAAGTTGTTTAGTATTTCCTTTACAAGTTACTAAAGTTAACATCTTTTTATCTTTATTTGATTCTAAAGCTAAAGTACCGTTTTTAACTACTTCATAAATGTCAGTTATTTTATAAGTATATTTAATATTATCATAGTAAAGTAATAAATTATTACTTTTTTTTAATTTGTATAAATTTTTAAAATAAGCATTACTTGTTGCTCCACTATGACCTACGATAATAACACGACTATTTTTTTCGTTTGGCATATCAGAACTATCTAAAAAAATTATATTTTTATCGATGTTACTTAGTGGATTATCTATTTTATATAAGCCTCTTTTAAATTTAATTTTAGGAATTTCTAAAATGGCTATATAATTATTTTTTTTGGGATTACTATTTTGCTTATTATTAGTTTTTTCTTTTTCAAAATATTTTTCCACTAGTAATTCATTAGTGCTTAAACTTGTAAGTTGATTATGATAATCAAGTCCAAAGTAAGTAATTCCACAACCAATAAATAGTAGGCTAATACATGTAATGCTTTTTCTTACCATAAATTAAACCTATACTACCAATAATAATTAATGACATACCAAAATTAACATGTTTTTCTAAACCAGTATCAGGTACTTTAATAATTTCCTTATCATCATATAAAGTTAATTTAATATCCAAATTATTTTCATCAATCGTTATTTTGTATTCATTAGGATCTAATTTATATCCTTTTGGAGCGACTAATTCTTTAATAATATATTCCCCAAATGGTAATTCTGCCTCTCCTATACCATCAGAACCAGTTGTTATTTTAGTGATTAATTCATCATTTTGATAAACACCATATATGGCATCTTTTAGTTTTTGATGACTATCATTACTAATTTTGCTTAAACTAACTTTTCCTTTTAAGACATCAATATTAAAAGTATAATTTTTATCATATATCTTACTATGACCAGGAACAATAACGTTTTGGCTAGTAGTACTATAATACATCATAAATTCACTTTTAAAACGATTAGTTTTTTTAGTTAGATTAACTTTATAATTTCCCACATCTAAGTTTTTAAAGATTAATTTGTTATCTTTAAGTTCATATTCAGCGTTACTTTCTATTTCATAGTTACTTAAATCAATATTACTATCAACAACTAATTCTTCATTAGTTGATATTTGATAATTTCCCTCAAAAGTTGGCTCTATGTCATGCTCTTTAATCAAAGCTTCTATCTCATTTATTTCTTTAGTATATAGTGCTTTTTTAGGGCCACCTTTTGTTTCTGTAAAATAAATATCAGCTTCCTTATCACATTCTTTCCAAATTAGATATTGGGTTACTCCATACCATGTAGGTGTTGTGTGATTTTTATAACCAAAGCCATAATAAATTAATAGGTTAATACGATTTATTTGTTGTTCTGTTAAACCATATTTCTTATAGTCATTGGATTCCACATACTTAGTATCATTTTGTAGTAATGTAAATGGTTCTAAACAGAAAATATAAGTATTATCACTTCTTTTTTTAATTAAATAAGGATGAGCCGAACGCATTTCTGATCCTTTAACTTTAGTTATCCACATGCTTTCAACACGTTCGCTATTGTAATAAAAAGTTTCTTCTTTAGCATATACTGGAATACTAATTAACATTAACAATATAACAAAAATTATTTTTCTCATATAAAACCTCCTATATAATTATTATTGGTTTTATGTGAATTTCCTTTTTTATTTTGCATAAAAAAAGAATATAACTATTTAATATTCTTTTTGCTTAAAAAATCTGTGATAGAAATAGTTAAATATTCTATAAAAGTAAAAATAAAGACAACTAATAAAGCAGATATAAAACTTGGTATTTGATTTAAAGAACTAGATGTTATTCCATATAAATCTCTTAGGGTACAAAAATCCATAAAAATTAGAAATAAAATATATAAAATAGGAACACTTAAAACAAGACTTTTAATATCAAATTTTTTCTTTTTATAAAAGATTATAGTTGGAACTACGATAAAAATCAGAGTATTTAACATCCATGTAATTGTTCCTAATTTATAAATATATGTTGATTCTATAAAAACCGTTAAAATAAATATAACCGCATTCATTGCAAATAAAGTCCAATATTTTTTAAAGATTTTTTTAACACAATTTAAAATTTTATCTACAATTTCTGGAAATTGTTTACTTTCCTTTTTCTTTGTCTTTTTTTTGGAAACCACTTTTTTATTACTCATACTATCACCACTTTAATTATATCTTAATACATCAAAAAAGAAAAGTTTTTTTGACTTTTCTTTTTATTTAACTACTATATTAACTAATTTTTTAGGAACAACGATAACTTTAACAATTTCTTTATCTTTAATATGTGTTTGAACATTATCTATACTTTTCGCTAAAGATTTCATTTGTTCTTTTGAGGTATCTGTTGATACTTCTATTTTACCTCTTACTTTACCATTAACTTGCACAACCATCTCATAAGTTGCAGAAATAGTTTTAGCTTCGTCATAATTAGGCCAACTACTAGCATATAAAGGCTTACCCAAAGAACAAATTTCATTTATTTCTTCAGTCATATGAGGCGCAAAAGGATTAAGTAATTGGACAATTGTACGATAATCATCTTTCGTAATCGTTGGTACTTTATCAGTTTCATTTAATAAAATCATCAAAGCTGAGACAGCTGTATTATAATCAAGATTTTCAATATCTTCAGTGACTTTTTTTATTGTCTTATGAATTATACTTTCTAATTGTTTTGTATATCCTTTTTCATCATTTAATTTATCTTGAAGTTTCCAAATACGGTCTAAAAATTTCTTACAACCTTTAAGACCATTTTCACTCCAGGCAGCATCTTTAGAGTAGTCACCAATAAACATCTCATAAGTACGTAAAGCATCAGCTCCATAGTTTTTAATCATATCATTAGGATTAACGACGTTTCCTTTGCTCTTACTCATTTTTTCTCCGCCTTCACCTAAAATCATCCCATGACTAATACGTTTTAAGAATGGTTCACTATTAGGAACTAACCCTTGTTCGTGTAAAAAGATATTCCAAAATCTAGCATATAATAGATGACGAGTAGCATGTTCCATTCCACCATCATATAAATCAACTTTTCCCCAATAATTCAAAGCTTCTTCGCTGGCTATCTTATCAGAATGAGGATCCATATATCTTAACCAATACCAACTAGATCCAGCCCAGTTTGGCATTGTATCTGTTTCTCTTAAAGCCTTAGCCCCACATACAGGACATGTTGTTTCCACCCACTCTTTAATATTAGCTAGTGGACTTTCACCGGTCTCTGTTGGTTCGTATGCTTGAACATCAGGTAAAATAACAGGAAGATCTTTTTCTGGTACTGGTACCCATCCACATTTTGGACAATTTATCATTGGAATTGGTTCGCCCCAAAATCTTTGTCTTGAAAAAATCCAGTCTTGTAAGCGATAATTAACTTGCTTATGACCAATCTTATGATTATCTAAAAAGTCAATCATTGTTTCGATAGCTTCTTCTTTTCCCATACCATTTAAAATTTCTGAATTAATGTGAACACCATCACCAATCATAGCTGTATCATTTAAAGCATAATCAAAAGTTTTTAAGTGAAGTTCATCTTTAATCTCTGATAAAATAGTATCTTTATCTACCCATTCAACATTAAAGTTTTCATCATCATCTAATTGTTGTTCAACTTGATGATAAGATTTTAACTTAAATAAGACACCTGTTGATTCTATTTCAAAATATTTATCTTTATTATAAGCATAATAATGATGATTAATTTTAAATGTTTCTCTTACTAATTCTAAATCATCGTAACCAGTTTCTTCTGTTACTTCTCTAGTTGCACACGCAACTGAAGTCTCACCATCTTTTTTAGTACCACCAATAAATAAGCGACCACCTAATTGATTCCAATTAATTGTTAAATACTTATCTTTTTGTTCATCGTAAACAATCGCTACAATACTATTTTTCTTAGTTTCATTATCATGTTTTTCACCAGTTACTTCTTCAAGAACTTGAATAATTTCGATACCAAATTTTTTAGCAAATTCATAATCACGTTCATCATGAGCTGGTACAGCCATAATAGCTCCTGTTCCATAACCCATCAAAACATAATCACTTACATAAATTGGAATTTCTTCATTATTAACTGGGTTAATAGCCATTAAGCCTTCTATTTTAACGCCTGTTTTTTCACGTGTGGCATCAGTTCTTTCAATCTCACTTTTCTCTCTAGCCTGTTCTTGATATTTTCTTAATTCAGAGACATTTTTTATTCTATCAATATACTTCTCTAGATATGGGTGTTCAGGACTCATAACCATAAATGTTACACCATATAAAGTATCAGCTCTTGTTGTGAATACTTCTAAGTAATCATCAGTATCTTTTAATTTAAAATTAATTGATGCACCCATACTTTTGCCAATCCAATTAATTTGAGCTGTTTTGACTTTATCTAAAAATTCTGTATCAGATAGCCCATCAATTAATTTATCAGCATAATTACTCATGCGTAAAACCCATTGATTTTTTAACTTTTTAGTTGTTTTAGAGCCACATCTTTCACATACGCCACCTTGGGCATCTTCATTAGATAAACCGCTTTTACAAGTTGGACACCAATTAATTTCCTTTTCAGCCTTATAGGCTAATCCAGCTTTATAAAATTGTAAAAACTGCCACTGAGTTAATTTATAATATTCTGGATCAGTTGTCGAAAATTCTCTTGACCAATCAATAGCTAAACCTAAAGATTTCATTTGCCCTTTAAAAACTTTAATATTTTCGTTTACAGCTTCTTTGGGATGAATATGGTTTTGAATTGCATATTGTTCAGCTGGTGCGCCAAAAGCATCCCAACCCATTGGAAATAAAACATTATAACCACGAGCTTTTTTAAATCTTGCTTGAACATCAGAAGCTGTATAAACACGACCATGCCCAACATGTAATCCAACCCCAGATGGATAAGGAAATTCAACAAGCATATAGAATTTCTTTTTCTTTTTATCAATATCAACCTTAAAACATTCATGTTCATCCCAATATTTTTGCCATTTTTTTTCTATGACACTAAAATTATACATATCATCATCCTTCCTTTTCAATTATCTTACTAATTACTTTATACGTAAATATAATGAGTGGTATTAAAATAATAAAACCAAATAAAGCTGTCGCAATTAACCAGAGATAAAAATTATCAATATAATTTTTTAAAAGAATAACGAGGGTAGCTGTTACAGCAACGATAAAAGAATTACCTATAGCCAAACTACGAACAACTTTTTTTAAATCTTTTTTCCGTAAATCAATTTTACCTATTTTTAACAGTAATTTTAATTCTTTACTATCCTTCATTTTTATTAAAGCATTTTCTTTTCTAATAACAAATAAGTTATAAGATTCAAAAACGATAATAAAACTTGCTAGAAAAAATAATAATAAACTCATAAAATCCTCCTAACAAAAAAAGTATCATGGATAGGGACGACGAGCGCGGTACCACCCTATTTCATAATACTTTATTATGCACTTAAATCTTTAACGCAGATAGACGTTTTATACTTATCATATAAAAAGCTCCAAAGTAAGTTCGTAATACGCCATTAAAAGTTTTCACCAACCACTTTTTCTCTAAATAACTTTATATCACTACTACTCTTTTTCATCGCTGTACGAATATTATAATATACTTAAATGAGATATGCAAGTGTTTTTTATTTAACTTGATCCATATACTCTAAAAGTTGTAAGAATAATTGAACATATTTTTTCTCAAAAGCATTTTTCCCTTTAGTAAGTTTATGAATTTCAATTCGTTTTTTCTCTTTAGGTATATTTTTATCAATTAATAAATTATAAATAAAATCTTTTTGAGATGTCAATAAAGGTAAATCACTAATAATTTCTTCAATATCTTCAATAACAATTCTTATCGCATCTATTTCGATATCTTTACCTTTACAATTTAAAGTAAGTTGTTCAGTCGTTGGAATATCCCTTAATTCAATAACAAAGTCAGTTCCATCGACAGATAGCTTACAATCTGTTTTCTCAGATTTTATATAAGCTTGAACATCATCTGATTTTTTAGTATTTCTAAAACGAATAATATAATTACGTTTTTCAGGTACTATTCCTGTTTTTCCTTCAATAGGTCTAATAATAACAGTATAATTATTAGGTAAGTAATTATATTCGATTAAAGTTGTAAGAGAATATCCTCTTAAATATAAGTCACTAATACCATCATCTTCATAAAGGCGGAAACTATTACTTTGACCTGGGAATATTTGAATTTCCATTGTTATTGGAGGTCTAGTATCATTAATATTAGAATGGGTTGCCATTGGAATAATAGCGCCCGATTTAACAAAGACTGGATATTCTTCATTTCTAAAGAAAGATACATGTTTTCTTTTACCTAAAAATTTTTTACCAGTTCTAAAATTATACCAAGTTCCATCGGGTAAGAAAAATTTATGAATAACCCGATTCATTACAGGGTCTTTTTTCGTTATAATTGGACTTACAAAAAATTGACTTCCAAAATAATATTCATTTCGGTAAAGAACGTCATCAAATAATTCAGGATATTGGTAATAAACTGGTTGAACAACAGGAATCCCATATTTATAATAACGATAAGCTTCGGCATATAAATAAGGTATTAAACGATGACGTAACATAAGATATTCACGAGCAATAGCGTATGTTCTAATACCCCAACGCCATGGTTCACGTTTGTAAAAGCGACCTTCATCAGCACTTAGTTTTAAAATAGGTGAAAAAGTTCCTAACTGAATATAACGTTCATATAATTCATTATCTTCTGTACCATTAAAGTAACCACCTATATCATGACTCCACCAACTAACACCAATGTTAGCTGCTCGGCCATTAAAATAAGGAATATTAGCTAAAGTCGTCCAACTAACAATACTTTTTCCAGCATACAAAACAGGATAACGATGGGCTGCTACTCTAGCATTATAACCATAAACCATAGGTCGTCTTTTATAGTTACGCATCATATCATAAAAATGATAATGTTTCAATAAAGCTAACTCTTTAGTACGATTTTTATCGTACCAATCAATCCAAAAGAAATCAATACCATAATTATCAAGTGGATGAATAAAAACTTTTAAATAAACATCAACTGTTTTAGCATCATACACATTAAAAGGAATAACTCCATTAGCAGATGCTGGTAGATATTTTAATGCAGTTGGATAAAAAGCATCAATAGGATAAAAACCTTCAATAGGATTAATATTTACTCCTAAACGAATATGACGTGAATGTAATTTATTAACTAACTCAGTAGGATTTTTAAATAATTCCCCATTAAATGTAAAACCAGTACGTAAATGACTATTATTTTCACGAACACGAATATGCCAATCTTTATCTAACATTAAAACAGATATTGGAATATGGTGGGTAGAAAAATTTTCAATTAAATCATCTATCTTATCGTCATCATAAGTATCATTACGACTCCACCAATTTCCTAAAGCATATCTTGGTATTAATGCAGGATAACCTGTTAACATATAATAATCTTTTAAAGCTAAAGAAAAATCTTTACCATACATAAATACGTAAATATCAATTTGTTTATGAGAACGAGCAAAACAATTACCGCGGGCATTTAAAAGATTACTATTAGAATCATCAATACTAGCAAAACCATCAATTGAAAAAAGGCCATGCATATTAAATTCTAAATTATCATCTGCCACACCATTTTGTTGTAAAACTGGAGCACCAAAGTTTTTGACTTCAGGATGCGTGTAATACCAAGTTTTTTCAGAACCTAATAAATCAATTTTTAAATTACCAGCTTTATTGATGGAACTACCAACAAAAGGTGCTTCTTTTATATAACTAAGAGAAAAATATTTTGTTTCAATAATTAAATTAGAGCGATTATTAATGACATTAAATTCTGGTCGTGGAAAATTACGATACCAAACCAACTCTGTTGGACTATCTTCAAAATAACCTTCAGCATTATATTCAAGACGAACTAATCTTTCAGTTAAAACAGTAATACGATATTTATCACCTTTTAAAACACATGCTGGATTGGCAATAGCTCTATTTAAATCTAATTTAAATTGATCTCCTAAATCATACATAAATTATCACCCTTTTATAATTCTTCTATTTGCATAAAATTCGTATATTTAATATCTTTAAATGGATATCCTCCCGTAATAATTATTTTATCACCTGGTTTAGTTGAAACTAACTTAAAGGTTATTTTCTTAGATAATTCCGTTATCTTTTCAAAAGAATTTAACTCATCAATCAAAACAGGTGTTACAGCAAAATTAAGTTGTAGTGATTTTACTGTATCCTCATTTGGACTAACAGCAATAACAGGACAACTTGGTCTAAAACGACTCATCATTCTCGCTGTATAGCCACTGTTTGTTGGTGCAATAATGGCGCAACATTTTAATCGCATAGCTGATGAGGCAACACTTAATGATATTGTTCCAGTAATATCTTGTTGTACAAACTGACTACTACGACTAATAAAATCAGCATAATCAACATCTAATTCAGCTGACTTAATAATTTTTTCCATCATTTTAAGTGTTTCAATTGGATATTTACCAATTGTTGTTTCCCCTGATAACATTACCGCATCGGCTCCATCTAAAACAGCATTAGCTACATCACTTACTTCCGCTCTAGTTGGTCTTGACGTTGTTTCCATTGATGATAATAATTCTGTCGCAACTATACTAACAATCCCTGCTTCATGACATTTATTAATAATTTTTTTCTGAATTCCAGGAACACGTTCTAAAGAAACAGCTACGCCTAAATCACCTCTAGCTATCATAATACCATCACTAACTCTAATGATATCATCAATATTATTAACACCATCTTCTGTTTCAATCTTAGAAATTAAACTAATATGATTATTTTTTAAATTTATCAAAGCATCATTAACAGCTAAAACACTATCAGCACTTGATACATAAGAAAGTGATATAAAATCAAAACCTAATTTATGAGCCATTACGATATCTGTTTCATCTTTTGGCGTGATACTAGGTAAATGTAACTTTACATCCTTGACAGTTACTGTCTGCTGATCACTTATTATCGCATCATTTAAAACTTCACAGACGAAAAAATCTTGTGAAATGTCAATTACTTCCATTAACATATCGCCATCTTTAACACTGATGATATTATTATATCCAATTTCTTTTATTAAATTAGGATAGTTAACAGAAAACTTAGTACTATCGCCTAAAACTTCATCCATACATACCTTTACTTTATCACCTTTACGGAAATAAGCTTGACCATTTATAAATCTACCTGTACGAACTTCTGGACCCATCAAATCCATAAGTAAAGCCACACTAAGTTTTAATTCTTTATTTAATTCATTAACAATTTTAACAATATTTTCACAAAAATTATAATTAGCATGACTCATATTAATTCTAATAACATCAGTACCATTTTCCATTAATTTTTTTATCTGTTCTTTTTCCATAGTTGCTGGACCAACTGTTGCAATTACCTTTGTCTTATTTAACATACTTTCACCTATTATTTATTATATCATAATTAACCATTAATGTGCGAAAAAAAAGAGATTATTTCTCTTTTAAATCCAAACACCAAAAATTAGTGCACACATACTTAAAATTAAACCAATAACCCAAAAGAACTTAACAATATCTCTTTCGTGCCAACCTAATTTTTCTAAGTGATGATGAAATGGCGTCATCAGAAAGACTTTGTGATGAAACCAAACCATACTAACAATTTGAATAATACAAACTAAAGTTTCAAAAATAAAGACACCCATAATAACTACAAATGTTAATTCATGATGTGTTATAAGCGCCACACTAGCTAAAGTAGCACCTAAAGATAAAGAGCCTGTATCACCCATAATTACTTTTGCCGGATAAGTATTAAATAAAAGAAAACCTAGTAATGTTCCAAAAAGAATAAAGCAAAATATAGCTATATCACTACCACCAGCAATACCTTTAGAATTCCAACTAATAAGTCCTAAAGCTAAAAACGCTATTAAAGATAGACCACCAGCTAAACCATCTAAACCATCAGTAATATTAACCGCATTACTACTAGCTACTAAAACAAATAGTAAAAAGATTCCATAAAACCATCCCATGTTTATCTTTAATCCTAAACTAGAAATATCAATTGTTGGATCAGCTCCTGACTTCATAAGGATATAAAAGAAAACTAAAGCAATAATAATTTGGCCAAATAACTTTTGAAACTCTGTTAAACCTAAATTGTTTCCTCTTCTAATAATTAAAAAATCATCAAGAAAACCAAGAAGAGCATAAGAAATAAAAACAAACATAACAATTCCTAAATTATGCGACATCTCTATTTTGTTCGTACAAATAAGAATAACCGTCGTAATAATAGTTGGAATAATAAAGATAAGTCCCCCCATTGTTGGTGTTCCTTCTTTATCATGATGTCTTTTTTCTAAATAAGAACTAACTTTTTGTTTAACATTTATTTTCTTTAATAAAGGTATAGCTATTGCCCCTGTAATAACTGATATTATAAATCCTATCATCATCGATAGTACAGCTTTTGCTAAAATTAACATATATTCACTCCTATATATTATCTAATATTACTTTTTTATCATCGAAAGGAAAATATTTATCACCAATAATTTGATATTTTTCATGTCCTTTCCCAAGCACTAATAGTATATCATCATTAGTAAGTAATTGTACACCTTTTTTAATCGCAATTTCACGATTTGACTCAATTTCATAATTTTTTTTGTCAAGCGAACAGGTCATATCATTTAAGATTGCTTCAGGATCTTCAAAACGAGGATTATCACTTGTAAAAATAACATAATCAGAATTATCGGTAGCAATCATCCCCATAATTTTCCTTTTACCCTTATCACGATTACCGCCACAACCAATAATAGTAATAATTCGTCCTTTGGTTAAACTTCTAGATGCTGAAATAACATTACTCATCGCATCTGGTGTATGAGCATAATCAACAATTATCTTATTATCTTTATAATTTATAACTTCCATTCTTCCACTTGGAGCTTTAACTTTGCTGATTAAATCAAATAAATTAGCATAACTATATCCCATTTCATACAACAAAGAAATAACAGCTAAAACATTATATTTATTATAGTGACCTAAAAGAGGAATATTATACACATCACCGTTAATATAATTATCTTCGGTTATCGTATAATCACTACTATTAAATCCATAAGTTTTATAATTTTTTATTTTAAACATATCTGCATATTCATCATCATTATTAATTAAAGCTACACCATCATCTTTAAGCAAATAAAATAATTTCTTTTTAGCCGCAATATAATTTTCTAATGTTTTATGATAATCTAAATGATCACGAGTTAAATTAGTAAAAATAACATAATTAAACTCTAAATAATCTACTCTATTTTGATCTAAAGCTTGACTACTAACTTCCATAACTACATATTCACAATTATGATTATAACTTTTTTGTAACAAATTATAAATTTTTAAACGACCAGGCGTTGTATTTTTTAATGGAAATTCTTCATCAGGAGCAATATATCCAAGTGTTCCAATATAAGCTGTTTTACATCCTAGTTGATTTAGTAATTGATAAAGTAAATAACAAATAGTTGTTTTACCATTAGTACCAGTTACCCCAATTATTTTTATATCAACATTATTTATTTTAAAATATTTACGTAAATATTCATTAGTATTGTCAACTATCAAAGTAGGAACACTATAATTACCTCTTTCAGCAATTACTTTACTAGCTCCTCTTTTAATAGCATCTTCAATATATTGATGTCCATCTTCACTATATCCTTTTAAAGCTATAAAGGTATCACCTTTTTTAACTTCTCTAGAATCATCTTGTAACATAAAAAACACCTCAGTATATTTTATGTAAAATATACTAAAATGCCTTTCTTTCTTTTAAACGGAAATAGTTTGACTATCTTCTTCAATTATTTTTAAGACCGCTTTATAATCATTATGTGGTATTTTTCTTTCTTTGGTAATAATAAAATCTTCATGACCTTTACCTAAAATAAGTAAAAAGTCATTTTCTTTCATCATTTTGATAGCTGTTTTAATAGCCTCATAACGATCTTCTATAATCTTATAATTTGTCTTAGTATTTTCTTTTAACATATCATTAATAATACTATTAAAATCTTCATTATGTAAATCATCACTAGTAATAATAGTATAATCTGAAAAATTAAGCGCTAAAGAGGTCATAATTGGTCTTTTGTTACGATCTCTTTCACCAGTACAACCAAAAACAATATATAAATTATTATAATGAAAATCTTTAACAGCCGCAAAAAGATTTTCCATCGCATCTGGTGTATGAGCATAATCAATAATAATGGTATTACTTCCTACTTTGACCATATTCATTCGTCCATCTGGTGGATAAAGAGTTAAGAAAACCTCTTTAATACTTTCATATGGAATATGTAATTTATCAAGTATTATATATACAACAACTAAATTATAAATATTATATTTTCCTATTAAATTAGAATGTAATAAATACTTATCATTAATTGTAAAAGTTGAACCACTAGTACCTAATTTATAATCGGTAACTTGATAATCACTATCCGTAAACCCATAGGTAGTATAATTACCTAACCTAAAATATACGGCATAACTATCATCTTCATTAACAATACCAAGTCCATCTTTTTTTAACTGTTTAAATAATTGTTGTTTAGCTAAAGCATAATTATTCATAGTCTTATGATAATCTAAATGTTCTCTTGTTAAATTAGTAAAAACAGCATAATCAAAAGCTAAAGTTTCAATTCGGCCATAAGCTACACCTTGACTACTAACTTCTAAAACAATATATCTATACCCTTTATCATAAGCTGTAACAATCATGTCATACATATCACATATATCACAATTAGTATTAGGTAAATCAACTACCTTTTTATCTAAATAAAAACCAATCGTTCCAACATAGGCACATTTATAATTAAGTTTATTTAAAGCTTCATAAAGCAAAAAAGCACTAGTTGTTTTACCATTCGTTCCTGTAATTCCTATAATTTTCATCTCATCGATAATACTATGATAATTATTATATAAATATTTATTTAAATAATCTCTAGTATCATCTACAATCTTAGTATCAACACTATAACTACCCTCTGAAGCAATTATTTTACTAGCTCCATTCGCAATCGCAGACTTAATATAATCATGTCCATCACTATTTATACCCCTTAAAGCAACAAAAATATCTCCAGGTTTTACTTTTCTTGAATCTGATTTAATATTTATCACTTAATCACCTTCTTTTATTATTTGATAATCATCATAGTTTTTATCATAATTAGCTATATTATTAATATT
Organism: uncultured Bacilli bacterium; assembly: GCA_947630955.1. Lineage (GTDB taxonomy): Bacteria > Bacillota_I > Bacilli_A > RF39 > UBA660 > UBA5578. Next base: position 14,292 of record CANRJK010000016.1, read on the forward strand.
TTTATAAGTCATATTGATAGTAAATTGTTTATAGTTTTGATTAAAATAATTACTAAAATCCATTTCAATATTATCTATAATATTACTATACTCTGATGAAACAATACTTATTTGTTTATTGTCATAATTCTTATAAACAAAATTAGTTACTACTTTTCCATCTTTATATGTTGTTTTATTTTTTTCTTCACTTGATTCGATAAAAGTAGAAACACTATCTTTAGTTAAAAGTTCAAAATTAATAATATTAAACAAATTGGTAGAATCAATACTATTAAATTTAACTAACTTTCTTTCATTATCATTAACCAAATAAACATTGTTATCCATAAAATAATAATCCTGACCATTCATTTGAAAATAATAATTTTTATTATAATAAGTACCATCTATTTTATAATTATTTACTACCTTATCTTCAATTGTAATTAAATAACTAAATTCAAAATTACTCATCTTCTTAAAATTATCTAAAGCATTTACTGAAGGCCTACTTTCTCCACTACGATATTCTTTAGGCACTGTATTAGATCCACCTATCATAAAAAAGACAATAACAAAAAAAGCAATCCAAAAAAGTAAACTAACAACAGCTCTTTTTCGTTTGTTTTTAAATATATCTTTAAAGAAATTTTTCACATCTTGCATAAACACCTATCCTAATCTTTTATTTAATAAACTCTTTTTATCATTAATTCCATTTAAATAATCACTTGCCAACATCTTTTTCTTACCTTCTGGTTGAATAACAGTTAAAATAATCTCTCCATCTTGAACTTTAACACCAATGCCCTTTTTATAAATATTGGTAATTGCACCAGGCTCATTCTTCAAATCTTCTTCATCACTAATAACACATTCCCAAACCTTTAGTCTTTTACCATCTAAATAAGTATAGGCTACAGGCCAACTATTAAGTCCTCTTACTTGATTAAAAACCTCTCTTTTCGTCTTATTAAAATCAATAATCTCATCTTCTGGTTTTATATTATATGCATAAGTTACAAGCTTTGTATCTTGTTTTTTTCTTTTTGACGTACCATCAATAATAGTTGGTAAAACCTCTTTTAGAAAACTAGCTCCTAAGAAAGATAATTTATCAAATAAGCTTTCAGCTGTATCACTATCTAAGATATCAATTTCTTTTTGCGCAATAATATCTCCACTATCCATACCAATATCCATATACATAATAGTTATCCCTGTCTTAAGGTCCCCTTCCATAATAGCTCTATGAATAGGTGCCCCACCACGATGATAAGGAAGTAATGATGCATGAACATTAATACAACCATATTTAGGATAATCTAAAATAGCTTGTGGAACAATCTGTCCATAAGCACAAGTTACAATAACATCTGGTTCTAATTTTAAAATATCATCATAATCTAATTTTATTTTAACCGGTTGAAAAAGCTTAATATTATTATCTAAAGCAACTTGTTTGATTGGTGATATATTCATTTTACCTGATCTTCCTACTGGCTTATCAGGCTGCGTTACCACACCAACAACATTGTAATTTTCAATCAGCATCTTTAAAACTGGTACACTAAAATCTGGTGTCCCCATAAAAACTATTTTTGTATTCACCATATCACCTATTTATTATTATAATCTTTTTTACAGCTTTTTTCTACTTTTTATGACTAATTTAAGCGGATAAACTTTTTATAACTATCAAACTTATATTAAAACTTCTTAAATAATTAAAATTTACATAAAAAAATATTAACCGAAGTTAATATTAATTTAATATATAAATACCTATCGTTAAATAAGTTGCAAAAACAACCCATAAAATATAAGGTATAAAAAGATAAGCTGATATTTTTTTATCGGCATAAAACTTAATAGTTAAATCAACAATTAAAATAAGTAAAAATAAAATCCATACAATTGCGATAAAACGCCATTTCCATAAAAAGAAAATAATTGACCATAAAGCATTGACAAATAACTGTAAATAATAAAGTCTATCAACAGTATTTCTCCTAATACGATGAGCCTTTTTAAAAAGATAATAAGCTATACCCATTAGTAAATAAATAATTGACCAAGCAATAGGAAAAGCTAATTTAGGAGGCGCTAAAGGAGGCTTATTCAAGCTTAAATAATCAATGTGATCTTTAATTATTAAACTTACTATCCCACCTATTAATAGTGGAAAAAAGATATAAAATATTTTCTTTGATAATTTCATATTAATCCTTTCTATTTAAATTATATGGAAATAATATGTAAATATACTAAGTTAATATTTTTTATTCGATAATGTATGGATTATCGACAGTACCTAAACCAAGTATCTTAACCTTTTTTGATAAATTAATAACTGGACGAATACCACGTTCTGTAGCACGAACACCTCCACTATTAATTGCTCCTAAATCACTCACAAACCATACAAAAGTATTGTTACCAACAAATAAAGATGGTGACATGGTCCAATAAGGATTTCCTGTTAATAAGTAAAAGGGATTACTACCCGTATCATAATGAACACTTCCAGCATATACAACTTCATCTGCTGTTATTAAACCAACAGGATACTTTAATTTACCACTTGATACTGTAAATTTATCTTCTTCTTGTGGACAATTTAAACTTGGGAGTCTATTTTCCAATAAACGATTATATGCACCATGATAAATACTTTCATCATCTTTGTTAGTTATACTCCTATCATTACAAAATTCTAAGTCTTCTATATAACTAGAATACTTATCTTTAAGATTTTCTTCATACCAACTATCTATTTTTATTTTTATGTTACTATCAACCTCATCATTGTCATACTTATATCCGACATATTTATCATTATCGGAAATATTATTATATCTTTCATTTGGAAGCTGGACATTCATACCACTTTCATTACATTTACCATCTTCACTTGGCTTTCCATTATAGATTAGTTTTACTCCTCCACTACTTGTCGTTCTAATAATTTTCCAACAGAAATTAGCAAAGATAATATTATTATTTTTTACCTCACCTCGGTAGTAATAGATTGGGTATTCATCACTCGCTGTTGTATGTAACTCATATATTCCTTTTCCATTGGTGTCGGATGACGTTTTAGAAAAATCAACCCCATTCGCATTACTTACATATGTACTTTTTATATTATCAAGTACTGAATTTGCTTTCATAACTTCATATACTGACTTTGGTTTTTCTGGCAAGGGGGTTATAAGAAATGGCGTTTCTTTTGTTCCGTTGCCACTTAAATATTTTGTTTCATGTTTCAATGATAGAACTGGGCGGATGTTGTCTCCGTTGCTATAGCCCGCGTAGTAGTTGTGGAGGTTACCAGTTGATCCGACACCCGACAAGTCAGCGTGGCTGTCATAGAAGTAAAAAGGTGACATTGTCCAGTACCATTGATTGGTATATAAATAATATGTATTGTTGGCTATATTCCTTACTCCACCTGCGTATGCCACTTCATCCATTGTTATTAAGCCTACGGGATAAGTTAATTTACTATTAGCTACTGTAAACTTATCCTCCTCTTGGGGACATACTATGCTTGGTTTTCTATTTCCATTATAATAGTTTCTATCGTATGCTCCGTATAAAACATTACTTCCTGATACTCTTGAGCTTCTATCATTACAAAAGATTGTATCTTCTAAATAACTTGAATATTTTTCTTCTATATTTTCTTTGTACCATGTATCTACTTTTATTTTTATCGTACTATCAACTTCATCATTATCATATTTGTATCCTACATATTTAGAATTATCGTAGCTTTCATTATATGCTGAAGTTCCTATTTGAGTAGATGCACCCATATTATCACACTTACCATCATCACTTGGTTCGCCATTATAGATTAATTTTACACCCCCTGTTTCCGTCGTTCTTATGATTTTCCAACAGAAGTTTGCAAATATGAGATTATTATTTACATCACCACGATAATAATAGATTGGATATTTATCACTAGCTGTCGTATGTAGCTCATATACTCCTTTACCGTTTGTATCGGATGATATTTGTGAAAAATCTATACCATTTGAGTTTTGAACATACTTACTACTAACATTATCCATCTCAGATATGTGATGCATCATACCATATAATGTTCCATCTGGTATATAATTTTTTAATACATTTAAATCAACTGTTACCTTTAAGTTAGACTGCAAGGCACTATAACCAATACTACTTGCTAACGTCACTATAAAAATTACTAATAATATTGCCATATTTTTATTTCTTATCTTTCGCATATTATCCTCCAATATGTCCTTAAGTAACTTACTTAAGGACAACTACTTTGTTGAAAATAAAGAGTAAATAAGCAATTTATTAATTTTGAAAATAATTTTTTTAAATTTTCTATTACAGAAAAAAGGCTTTACTTATAAAGCTAAAAATGGTATTATTT
>CANRJK010000017.1 GCA_947630955.1 uncultured Bacilli bacterium
CAGGAGGAGTATATGTTACTAATAACAACACATATTATTTATATACAGGCAACTATTACTGGACAATGTCGCCTTATTACTTCTATGGCAGCTACGCTAACGTGTGGTACGTCGGTTTGACTGGTAACTTCGTCATCAACCGCGTGCACTACGGCAGCAGCGTCGGCGTTCGCCCAGTTGTCAATCTAGTATCTAAAACGCTAGTATCTGGTAAAGGAACTTCTGATGAGCCATACGTAGTTGTTGAATAACAAAAAATTCACATAATTATTTTGTGAATTTTTCTTTTTTATACTATTTACTTATCTGTAACAACAAATGATGTAGCAATTGGTCTTGTTTGATTTTGTAAAGCTGAATCAATAGGATGACTAATTAATGTTCCATTAACGACCATAACGCTAGATGTACCACCATCTAAGTTAGCGGCATTAATAGCGCCATATTGTTGCATAATTTTTGTCATATTAACCATATCTGCACCTTTAGTACGATTATAGTTACTATCGACAACTAACATTAAAATAATACCATCAGCTCTTTGACCTATAGCTGTTCTAGCTGCATAACCCCAGCCACCATTACCACTAGTATAGGCAGCTTTACCATTAACAATTAAGAATGGTCCCCAAGAAACAGCATCTCTAATACCCATTTTAAGGGCATTACTAGCAGTAACATTTTTTAATAGAACTAACTTATTTTCTTTTGTCAAACCAATTAAGCCTCCAGAACTATGACGTCCATATTCATTATTAGTAACTATTTTACTATTAACAATAGTTATACCTTTAGGACACCCTCCAGAACTAGAGTATCCAGGATCATAAAATCCAGCTCCGTTGATAGCAACTTTTGCTCCTTCTCTTTTAGCCATTGTCGTAACATATTGACCTCTTACACCTACCCTATCTGTTGTAGTAACATGAACCTTAGATGGATCATAAATAGCAGCTAAGTAGGCATTACAACCATTGACTTTAAAACGAATAATTTTATATAAATCATTTCCTGCTTCTTTTGTTAAAATAGCTTTTTCATATTCATTTTTGTATTTTACTTCATTAGTAGCTGGTTTTTCAACTTCTATTAAATCTTCATTCGTTGACTCTTTTGGTTCTTCGATATAATTACGACTGAAAACTTCATCTATTTCATCTTGGTTATAAAACCATGTACAAAGATATTTATGGTCTTTTGTTTGCATTGCTGTTGTAACTAACCAATCACGAAAATCATTAACAGGACCATATAATAAGAATAAAACGGTTATACAACCAACTGTATAAATAACCATAAAGAAAAGATAAATATATTTAAAGATTTTTTTTACTTTGGGTTTTAATTTTATTTTAATATTTTTTATAACCAAAATTAATCCTATAATCAATGTTATAAATAACAAAGCTGTTAGTATTTTTAATATTAAGGAAATATTTTTATTAATAAGTTTATTACTATGGTAACTAACGATGATTAAAGAAATAAAACAAGGTAAAAAAAGAAGTGATAAACAAATAAATTTTAAGCCTAAACGCTTATTCTTTTTTCTTTTATTTAAACCATCTTTTAATTTTTTTTCAATATCATCTTCATTATTACTAAATACTTCTTCAACGGCTTTATTAATTTTATCTAATTTGTTATTATCATTTAAATCAAGTGTTTTATCATCTAAATATTCAGGATTTTTTAAAATATTTCTTGCTACTCTACTTTTTTCCTGATTTAATTGACTTAATATTTCATCGATATCTTGTGGTGCTTTTTCTTCACCAACTTTTGATTTAAAATCTTTTAAAACATCAGTTGTTTTATCTAACTCTTCTAATTCTTCTTTCATAAGCATACTCCTCTAAGTTAAACATCTTTACTATCTATATAAGTATATCAAATTTAAGATAAAAAGAAAAGTATGATTAAATCATACTAAGGTAATAAGCCAAAACCACTAACAACTTTACGACCACCATAAACTGGTTGCCCATAAACGTTTTTAGGATTGTTTATTAATTTATTATCAATAACTAATTGAGCTGAAGTACCACCATCTAAGTTGGCAATATTATAAGCACCATACAAAGATAAAAGATCTACAACTTCTTTAAGATTTGGTCCATCGGTATGGACACCTTCTGTTACTAGGAATAAAACAATTCCATCTCTTCGTTGCGCAATAGCTACTCTAGCAGCTCTTTGATAACCTCCTGATGATGAGTTAAATTTAACACTTTTACCATTAATCATTAAAAATGGTCCAAACTCTAAAGCATCACGCATACCACGAGCTAAAGCTTGATTAGCTGTTGCTTTAATAAGCAATAATTTATTATCATTTGTAAAGCCAATTAAATTTCTTTTTTCATTACTATCTGACCAAATTATTTTACCATTTTTTATCAATGTTCCACTTGGAATATCAGAACCCCATCCAGTCGCATCATTAAAACGACCACCATTAATACATACTCTTCCCTTTTCACGAAGACAAATTTCTTTAACAGTTTCCATACCATTACCAGTATTAAATGATTTTGAAGCTATTAAATGAACTTTTGATGGGTCATATATAACAACTAAATGAGCTTTATAAGATCCGACTTTTACAGGAAGATATTTATAATCTTCATTTCCAGGTGTTCTTGTTAAAACAATTTCATCATATTTATTATCATAAGTTTGTTTAGGAGCTGTATCTATAACAATATCATCTAAGTTTACATCGTCAGTAATTTCTTCAAAAGAATTTTGATTAACTACTGATTTAACAGTATTTTCGCTGTAAAAAGTATAAGCTATATATTGATGTGTTTTAGTAGCTAAAGCTGTAGCAATGATTGTTTGCTTAAATTTATCAACACCATAAACAACACCAAAGCATATCGCTACTAAAAGATCTAAAACAATAAAAGTTATGGTTAATTTCTTATATTTCATGTTAATCCTCCAAAATGTATGGTTTATCTAAACTTCCATCACCATTTAAAATCTTACTTTTTTTAATACTTATCGCTGGACGAATATGACGATAAATAGCTGGTTTAGTACTGACTAATTCATTACCATATAAATAAACATTTTTATTAATACCATTTAAAATAAAATAATCTTGTAATTTATTATTAAATTTTAAATTAGCCATATCTAAAAGTCCTACTTTAGCTTTTAGGGTACTTTTGGTTATATCCTCATAACTAGTTAAATAAACGCCTGTATTCCATTGTTTTTCAATTAGTAAATTTTTATAAGATAAAGAATTATAATAATTATTATTTAAATAGTAAGCAAGAGAATTCTTAGTATCTAAACTATAAATATTTTTACTTAAATCATATCTGTAAGTAACATCGATAAAATTATTAAGAGCAAGACTTAAATTATCTTCATCAATATCATAAATAACATAAACATCTTTTCCTAAACTTACATAATCACCAACAGCTAATTGTTGCTTCTCTGTTTCAATAATGTAAGGATCCTTTTCACTTCCTGCACCTTTTAGTAAAGCTATACCACTTTTTAATCTAATTACTGGTTTAATACTTAAAGCTCTAGCAGGATCAGCTAAAGATAAATTATTACCATTTATTTGCCATGTTTTTTTATCAGATACTGTATTTAACCATATAGTATCTTTAGCACCTGAAATAAAACTAGTTTCAGTTTGACTATTTAAAAAATCACTAACAGAAAGTAGTCTAACATAATTTTCTTCATTACGATTATTACAACTAAATTTCTTTAAATCATTAACTTCATCTTTACAAATAGTTGTTTCAGCTAAATAATCTTTATTTAAATATTTTATGAAATAATTATTTAAGTATTTATGAACATCTGATTCAATATAAGGTTTAGCGCGATTTGCCCAACTTAAGGCATTAATATAATCATCTAAAACTAAATCAACACTACCATCGGTGTTAACTTTAATAATACGCCATAACATATTAGAAAATTTAATATAGTTATTAAGTTCACTACCTTTATACGTATATTCACCATTTTGCATATAAAGTCCATCTCCTTCATATACTAAAGGAGAATTTTTAGCTATCGCAACAGATAATAAGGTTAAGCTATCACCACTTTTGCTTTTGGGATTGTAAATTTTATAATATTTTACAAGTCTTGAACCATAAAAAACCATACACCCCAAAATAAAAAGTAAACTAAAACTACAAAAAATAATTTCAAAGATTCCACTTTTAGGATTTTTCTTAGCTTGCTTATTTTTTTCTTTTTTACTATTTGTTCGTTCTTTTTTTAGCTCACTATTAGTTTTTACCAAATTTTTATTTGTTTGTTTTACTTTCTTTTGTTTTATTGATGAATCAATTTTATTCATAATTTCACTAATATCTGTTGTTTTAGTTGGCTTTCCTTTTTTAGGTTGTATAGAGCTACCACGAGCTATCTGTTCTTCTTTTATAATTTTTTTGACTTCTTCTAATTTTTGTTTTTTTTCCAAGTCAGCAGCAATCTTATTATCTTTTTTATTTTTGTTTTTATTTAATTCTTTATATAAAAGTTCAATATCTTCTAGTGATTTATCATTACTAACACGTGGTTTAAAAGTTTTTAATAAATCTGTTGTTTTGTCTAAATCTTCAAAAAAATCATCATACTTCTTATTCATCCAACCACCTACCTTATCATTATATCAAAAAATAGAGCTAAAAAAAAGATAAATAATTATTTATCTTCCAAATCAAGTTTTTCTTGTAACTTTTTTTCATATTCATCTTCTAACAAATATATTTCTTTACTACTCATAAACAAAATAACAGCGTTATCAAAATCCATAAGTTTATCGGACATTCCTAATTCTATATAATCACCATTATCTAAGTCATTAATAATCGTATAAGCATTAACACCAGGATAGTCTTCAGGATTTTCTCTATCATAGTTTATATCCATAACGAAAGCTTTATCAGCTAGGTTTAGAGAACGTACAAATTCATCTTTAAAGTCTTGAACTCTTGAAAAAGTATGCGGTTTAAATACTGCAATTATCTTTTTATCTGGATATTTTTGACGAGCTGATTTAATAGTTACAGCAACCTCTGTTGGATGATGAGCATAATCATCAATAATAACGTTATTACCTATAAAAGTTTCTTTAAAACGACGTTCAGCTCCTTCAAAACTTTTTAACAGTCTCGATACTTCTTTAGCTTCATATCGTTCATAATAACAAACACCAATAGCAGCTAAAGCATTAAGTAGCATATGTTTACCAAATAACGGTAAATCAAAATGACCATAATATTCATCTTCAATAAAAACATCAAAGCTTGTTCCATCGTTACGATATTCAATATTTCTAGCTTGAATATCATTATCTTCAGAAATACCATAGTAATATACTGGTTTGGTTAATTCTAAAGCATGAGTATAAGGATTATCTCCACAAATAATAGCCATTTTAGAAGTTTTATTAGCAAATTCTTGATAAGCACTAATAACATCATCAATATCTTTGAAATAATCCATATGATCTAATTCAATATTAGTTATAATAACATATTCTGGTTCATATTCTAAAAAATGACGACGATATTCACAAGATTCCAAGATAAACTTATTACTTTCTCGATTGGCATGACCACGACCATCACCGATTAGATAATTACAACCATCAATATTATCAATAATATGACTTAACATGGCTGTTGTAGTAGTTTTACCATGACATCCAGCTATACAAACAGTATTAAATTTCTTAGTAAGACGACCTAACATTTCATGATATTCATAAATACGACATTCTAAATCACGAGCTTTAACTAACTCAGGATGTTCTTCACCAATAGCTGAAGAAAAAACGACTACCGTATCTTTATCTAATTCGTCATTAGCTTCTGTATATATTTTAATATTTCTTTCTTTTAAATGGTCTTCGGTAAAACGATGTTCTTTAGCGTCATCATAACCAACTACTTCATAGCCTAAATCACTCAAAAGAAGGGCTAAAGCACTTACTCCTGCACCCTTTATTCCAATTAAGTAATATTTCATAAAATCCTCTTTTCTCAATATTATATTTGTACTTGTTAATATAATTATAACAAAATACGTGAAAAAAATACATATAATATTAAAATTTATCATCTTTTAAATTATAATTTCTTTAGTTTTTAGATGTTGATTGACTAATAAAAATTCTTGAAGCTGTATAATCAGGTTTAGAAAGATCAAGATTTTTTAAAACTTCATTTTTTACTTTTCGATCTAAATTTTTATATTCTTCTGATACATCAGCAATAAAAAGGATACATCGCTCTAATTCTTCATAAATTGGGATAAAATTACTTTTTAGCTTATCATAGTTATTATAAGTATCTTCCGCTCCAAGGTCTGACCATATTTCATCTTCTTCTAATTTTTTTATTTCCATAGAAACATCATCTAAAATTTCTTTCAACTGCATAGTTAAATTATGCATTCTCACCATATTTTCTAAGACGTTTGTATAAGATATTTTCATTAGTAATGACCTCCGTTATAGCGATCAATTGTTCCTTTTTCTAATGAAGAATAAATAGAGCTTATATCTTTGATATAAATGCCATAATTTTCAATAGCCTGAGCTAAGTGACTTAAATTGATAACATAGTTTTCCTTTAATAGTTTTATATATTTAGCTGCTTCTTCACCATCCCAAGCGCTTAAAATATCATCTATTTCATTTTCAAGTTGTCTTGTTTTATTAGCAAAGTCAGCTGATTTATCAATGATATTATTACCAATTAATTGCATTCTTTCTATATCTGCTTTAATTTTCATTATCATTCTCCTTTGAAATATCTTCTTTTTGATTATAATATTTCTCCATTAAGATAATTTCATCATAATCATTTTCTTCGACAAATTTATCTATTGTCTGTTTCATAACAACCATACCTTCTTTAGCATTTTTCAAAGAAGCTACTTTAATAGTATTTTTCTTTTTATTTATATTGGTAATAATAGCAATATTTTTACTTGATTTATATAAAATATCTCCTGCTTTAACTGCATCACTTTTAAGGTTTTTCTTGTTAAACTTTTTGGTTTCACCCAAAGGTTTTAGTTGTTTTTCATCTGTTATATCAACATCATAACCACCGTTATTTAAAGACCATTCAATAAATCCTGTATTATCTAATCCATAAAGTTGAAATGAGCCAGTTGGTTGTTCTTTACTACCGCTTTTAAATATTTTTTGATGTGTCATCCAATCAGGATTAAATCCTTTATCTTTGCTTCTACCACCATAAAAATATGGTATTTTAACCTTCTCTGATAAATAGGTTGCAGCTGCAACAACTGCTTCTCTTCTACCTAAACCACCACTTTTAGCTATTTGCCTATTCAAATCTTTATTTTTGTTATCAATATTGTTTGTATCCATATTGCTCTTTTTTTCTTTTTCAAGATAATTATTAGCTTTATCGATAATTCGACTAAAGGTCAAGTTTAAACTTTCTAAATCTGGTAAATTATTCAAAGTAACAACAATATCATTATTTTGAATAGCGCTTGGTTTTAACTTATGAATTAAGGTGTTTTCTAGAGAAATACAATCATTAATATAAATATCTAAATTATCGTATAATCTTTTAAAGCAGTCAATAACTAGACGATAGGCATCATCAACTAGATAGCCATATCCTTCAAAAAATTCAGTTAAATCAGAATCAATATATGGATTATAGGCTTCAGTTTTAAATTTATCACCCATATACTTAACAAAACTAAGATTACTTTCTAAAACATCGAGATCAACTTCCAAAGGCCCATAATACATTACATTGTGAGCTAACTTAGTGTTAATGTCTGGAATACGATATGAAGTAAAAGCTGATTTCATATTTTCAATAATTGTTTTTAATGATAAAGTTTCTTGTTTTAAATGATTAAGTTGTTTAGTTTTAACATCAATTTGTTTTTTCATTTCTAAAGCAACATTACTATCTACTGTCTCAGCAAGATTCTGCGTTAAAGTAACAATATTTTTTTCTAAATCGTCAGCCTGCATTTCTTTATCAACCAACTCTTGTTCTTTTTCAAGTACTTTTATTTGATATATTAAATCTCTTTTCAGATAGTCAATTAATGTTTCAATATTAGAAATTTCTTGTAAAACAATATCTTTTAAAACACTATTACAATTATATCTATTTATAACACTTTCTTTTAAATCATTTAAAGAATATTCTCCTAAACTAAGATAACAGTTATTAGCTTTAATTCGGAAATTTTCAACAATTTGGCGATTTTTATAATGCATCTTGGTTCTCCTTTTATCTAATATTTAAAACAGAATAACTAATGTTATTCTATTCATCAATATTAATTAGTTCATAATCAACAGAACCAATACCTAATTCTTTGGCTGCTTCAATTGTATGCATTCCATGACGTGAATTAATTCTTTCTAATAGATGTTCACGACCTGGGTCATTTGATTGTTTTACTAAATCGATACAAGCTTGGTCTATCGCAACAGGATCTAAAGACGCTAATATTCCTATATCATTAATACAAGGATCTTCGGCTACACCACAACAATCACAGTCAACAGACATATTGGCCATAATATTAATATAGGCAATATTGTCACCAAAATATTTCACAACGCTAGATGCAGCGTCAGCCATTGATTCTAAGAAACTATCTTGATCTTGGTGAAACATATCTTCATAGCTACCAGCATGCCCACAACAATGAATATATCTTTTTCCATAAGAAGAAGCAACGCCAATTGATAATTGTTTTAAAGCTCCTCCATATCCTCCCATAGGATGTCCTTTAAAATGTGACAAAACTAACATAGAATCATAGTTTTGAAGATGTTGCCCAACAAAATTTTTCTTAATGACTTTGCCATTAGGAATTTCTAATTCTAGTTGTTCTTCTTCATCCATAATATCCGTTTTAAATAGCTTTGACCAGCCATGATTTGCCATTAATTTTTTATGTTTTTCTGTCGTATCTCTTTGACCTTCATAAGCCGTATTACACTCAACTATTGTTCCATTTACATAGTCAACAATTGGTTTCATAAATTCTGGGCGTAAATAATTTTGATTTCCCTCTTCACCAGAATGAACTTTAACAGCTACTTTTCCCTTCAATTCGTGATTTAATTTTTTATAAATTTCAACAACACTTTCTGGTGTTAAACTTTTCGTAAAATAAACTTTTGCTTTTTCCATAATTTCTCCTTTAACTATTAATTTCTTCTTCAATACGCATTAATTGATTATATTTACAAATTCGATCAGTTCTTGACATTGAACCTGTTTTTATTTGTCCTAAATCAAGACCAACAGCTAAATCAGCTATTGTCGTATCTTCTGTTTCACCACTACGATGAGAAATAATCGTTTTATAACCATTTTTTCGAGCTAGTTCGATTGTTTCTAAGGTTTCCGTAATGGTTCCAATTTGATTAACTTTAATTAAAATCGCATTACCAGCATGATTATCGATTCCTACTTGCAAGCATTTTTTGTTAGTTACAAATAAATCATCACCAACTAATTGAATTTTATCCCCTAGTCTTTCCGTTATTTTTCTAAAGCCATCCCAATCATTTTCATCGACAGCATCTTCAATGGAAATAATTGGATAAGTATCAACTAATTGTTCATAAAAATTAATTAATTCATCACTTGTAAGTTCTTTACCATCAACGTGATAAAGACCATTTTGATAAAATTCAGAGGCTGCAACATCGATAGCTAAATTAACATCTTCTTTAGGTTTATAACCAGCTTTTAAAATAGCTTCTATAATTAAGTCAAAACCTTCTTTGTTGGAATTTAGATTTGGTGCAAAACCACCTTCATCACCAACACCAGTTGCATAACCTTTTTCATTTAAAACTTTCTTTAGACTATGAAATACTTCAGCTCCTACCCTAACACGTTCTTTTATCGTATCACGATTTGGTATAATCATGAATTCTTGAAAATCTAAGTTGTTATCAGCATGGGCACCACCATTTATGATATTCATCATCGGAACGGGTAAAGTTCTTCCTTCGCCAATATAAGCGTAAAGTGGCTTTGACTCTGCTTTAGCACTTGCTTTTAAAGCAGCCATACTAATACCTAAAATCGCATTCGCACCCAATTTACTTTTATTTTCTGTTCCGTCTAAGTCAATCATTTTATAATCTAATTCTTTTTGGTTAGCTGCATCCATACCAATAACAGCTTCTCTTAAAATAGTATTAACATTATTAACAGCTTTTTTAACACCTTTACCATTATAACGTTGTTCACCATCACGCATTTCTAAAGCTTCACGCACACCAGTTGATGCTCCTGATGGTACTGCAGCTCGACCAACAATACCATTTTCTAGAATAACATCAACTTCAACCGTTGGATTTCCTCTTGAATCTAGTATTTCTCGACCTTTAACATCTTTTATTTTCATTTAATCACCTTTCTATCATCTTATAACTAATTATATTATAACAATTTTTGACTAACTTTCATACCTAAATTTTAATTATTATAAATATTTTTAATCTTATCTAGTATAACGTGATATATTTAAAAGAATTCCCATACTAGTCATAGTAATAAGTAAACTACTACCACCATAAGAAAGGAAAGGTAATGTTACGCCTGTAACAGGAATAAGACCAACTACAACCATTAAATTAAGTAAGGCTTGAAAAGCAACACCAAAAGTAATACCAAAAGCCATGTTTTTCGCAAATTTATCGGTTGTTTGCAAAGCTATTCTAATACCACTATAAATTAAGATAATAAATAAACAAGCAACGATTAAAATACCAACAAATCCAAATTCTTCACTTATAATAGAAAAAATAAAATCAGTTTGAGGCTCTGGTAAATAAAAATGTTTTTGAATGGAATTACCTAAACCTAAACCAAATAAACCACCTGGCCCTATCGCATATAGTGATTGAATAATTTGAAACCCACTACCTAAAGGATCACTCCAAGGATTTAGAAAAGATAAAATTCGACTCAAACGATAAGGCGCTACTAAGATTAAACCCACAACACCACTAATTCCAACTAAACCAAGTTTAATAATAAGTGACATTTTCATACCATTGATAAATAAGATACCAAAAATTGTCATCACAATAATTGTACCTGTTCCAAAATCTGGTTGTAACATAATAATTGCAAAAACAAATAAAGTCATAAGCATAGCTGGTAAAAGTTTTTTATGAGTTGTAACATACTTGGATGTAAAGATAATTAAGCCTAATTTAGTAAATTCACTAGGTTGAATGCCAAAAGAACCAATACCAAACCAACTACGACTTCCATTTCGAACCGTTCCAATACCTGGAATTAAAACCAAAATTAAAAGGATAATACAGAGCATTAAAATTTGTTTTGAATATTTATAATAATAGGTATAACTAACCTTACTAATAAAAAACATAATAATTAAACCAATGATGAAAAAAATAGCTTGATTACGAACAAATTTATATGGTGAATTAAACTTATATTCACTCCAAATATAAGAAGCTGAATAAATCATAATTAAACCAAAAACAGATAACAAAATAATACTTAAAACTAATAACCAATCAACTTTTTTATTCATTAAATCCACACTCCAAACAGTAAAGATAACAAGCAGCCAATTAAACCTATTAGCCAAAATATTTTAACAACTTCTGATTCAGGTATTATCTGTTCAAAAGTATGATGAATAGGTGTCATAGGAAAAATTCTTTTTTTAGTAAATTTATAATACCAACGTTGAATTAAGCAAGTTATAGTTTCTATAACAAAAACAATTCCTATGATAATTAATAATATTTCATGACGTGTTAAAATAGCAGTTATTCCCATAGTTGCGCCTAAAGCTAAAGAACCTGTATCACCCATAAAAATTTTAGCTGGATAAGTATTAAACATTAAAAAACTTATTAAAGAACCAACTAATGAGAAAATAAATAATGTTATTTCCATATAACCTTCAAGCCAACCAGTATTTAAAGTTATAATACCTAAGGTAAAAAAAGAAATAAGTGATAAACCCCCAGCTAGACCATCCAACCCATCAGTCAAATTAACCGCATTACTACTTCCTGTTAAGACTAATAAAATAAAAATTCCATATAACCATCCAATATTAAGTTTAAAATTGATAGTATGAATCCATAGTAAAGGCTCATTACCACCTTTTAAAAACATATAAAAGATAACGGTTGCACACAATATTTGTAAAATTAATTTTACGCTTTCACTTAAACCTTGATTATTATGTCTTTTAATAATTAAAGCATCATCGATAAAACCTATCATACCATAGCTAAAAAAAGTAAATAAAACAATAAAAAGATTATATGATGGAATTATTTTACCTAAAAAAATTAGAATTAAAGTAATAACAATAGGTGGAATAATAAAGATTAATCCTCCCATTGTTGGGGTATTAGATTTCATGCTATGACGTTTTAATAAATAGGTACTAAGAGTTTGATTTTTACGTTTTTTCTTTAAATAAGGAATTAAAAAAAGACCTATCAAAAAAGCAAAAAAAATACTAATTATTGTAACTATGATTATTTTCATTATAATTAACATAATTTCACCTATTTAAATATATTCTAGTAACATAAAAAAAAGACAACTACTTGTCCTTTTCCTTTTCTTTGGATAGATTTTTCATTTCATCTATTTTAGGTTCTTCTTCAAAAACCCCAGCACTTGAAGGTATAACGTAAGTTTTTTTATTTAAAGCTACAATAACAGTTAAAATCAAAGCAATCAGTATAAACAAAATCACGTAATCAACACTATCACGCGTATCTTTTTCTATCATCCGATACTTTAACTCTTGAAAGAAACTTCTTTTAACACTTGCCTCTTCTTCCATAAGTTTTTTCTCTTGTTCTGTTACTCCATAACTATGATAAGAAACTAAATAATCTGCTTTAACTGTTACTGGAATTATTAAAATAAAAGTAATTAAAAATAATAAAAATTTCTTTTTCATGTATCTATCCCCCATCATCAACTACATTATATCAAATAAAAATAAACAATTCTATATATTTATTAAATTTGTATGCAGAAAAAAGAAAAAAATACCATCAGGTATTTATTCTTCAACATATTTTTTTAGATACTTAGTTATAGCTTTATAACCTTCTTCATTTAGATGAAGGCCATCTTTAGAATATTCTTTTCTTAAATTACCATTATCATCAGCAAGAATGCTATAAACATCAAGATAAGTAATATTATTTTTCTTGCAATATTCTTTCATCGTCTGATTTATATCTCTAATATCGACGTTTTTACGAGTTATGCCCGCATTCGTATTAGGGTCAATTGGATAAATGGTTTCATAGTATAATTTGATATTTGGAGTATCTTCTCTTGCCATTTTTAGTATTTTTTCAATATTTGAAACAATTACATCATTACTTGTTTGTGCACCAATATCATTCGTACCAATCGTTAGAAATAATTTATCAGCATGATATTGTTTGATAACATTATTAAATCTTTTAATTATATTAGTTGTTTTATAACCACTAACACCACTATTTATAATAAGTTTATCATCATAACTATAGTACTTGTTCAAATCATAACCATCCGTAATTGAATCACCAGCAAAAATAATTTTTTCTTTATTAGCTTGAACAACAATGGATTTAAAATTTTTTAAATTATCTGATCTTAAATCAATAATCATCATTCCCATAATAACAATAATAAATATTAAAAAACTATTTAGTAAATCTTCTTTTCGCACTTTATCATCTCCAACATAAATTACCATGAAAACTAATACCAAAAACTAACAATTTATAGTTTAATAATTGCTTCATAAGTCTGATATATCATACAATATTTTCTTTAAATTTGCAACTAATTATTGCAAATATAATCTAACTGTATCACCTTCATTAATCTTAATACCAGCTGGTGGTGATTGATACATAACTTTACCATTACCAAAAGATTTGATATTAAACCCTTTTAATTTCTTTTTAGCATCTTTAAGAGTTAAGCCTACGACATTAGCAACTTTGATATAATTAGGATCAAGATAAACAAATTCTTTAGGTATTTCATTCGTCCTTTTTTCTATATCTAAAGCATCAATAATAGATAACATAACATTTCTAGCAAGAGGCGCTGCAACCGTACCACCATATTGTGTAACACCTTTTGCATTATCTACAGCAATATAAATAACAACTTCGGGATCATCAGCTGGTAGAAAGCCTATAAATGAGGTGATATAGTTTCCGACCATGTATTTTCCGTCTTTAACTTTTTGAGCCGTTCCTGTTTTTCCACCAACCCGATAATCAGCAATATAAGCATTATGACCAGTACCACGGGCAACAACACTTTCTAAAGCATATCTAACTTTTTTACTTGTTGCATTACTAATAACACTTCTTACTTTCGTTGGCTTATTTTGTAAAATAATCTGATTGGTTTCAGGATCATTAATACTTTTAACAATATAAGGCTTATATAAAATACCACCATTAATAGCCGCACTAACAGCTGTTATTTGTTGCAAAGCTGTAACAGATACCCCTTGACCAAAAGCTGTTGTGGCTGTTTCTAATTCACCTATTTTATCAGTATCAAATAAAATACCATCCTCTTCACCACTTAATTCAATTCCTGTTTTTTTGCCAAAACCAAAATCTTTTATATATTTAAACAATTTATCTTTGCCTAATTTAAAACCAATATTAACAAATCCTGTATTACATGAATTTTCAACTACTTCTAAATAAGTTTGCGTTCCATGACCACCATGTTTCCAACAATGAATAGTCGCACCTGCAACTTTAACACTACCAGTATCTGTAAAATGATCTTTATCTAAATCGATAAGATTTTCTTCTAAAGCCGCAGATAATGAAATAATTTTAAAAGTTGATCCTGGCTCATATGTCATCCATATAGGCAAATTACGATTTATCTGTTCTAACGAATACTTTTGATAATTCGTAGGTGAAAAAGTTGGACATGATGCCATCGCAAGTATTTCACCAGTATTAGGGTTCATAACAATCCCCCATGCTCCTTCCGGTGAATACATATCTATAGCGTTATTTAATTCTCTTTCTAAAGCTTCTTGAATTTTAAAATCAATTGTCAGTGACATATTCATCCCCGCTTGGGGTTGTTCATATATTTGACTCAATTTTAATCTTTGACCTTTAGCATCACTAAAGTATTTTATCGCACCATAACTACCCGTTAAATATTTATCATATATAAGTTCTAGACCACTTAAACCTTGATTATCAATACCAACAAAACCCAAAGTATTCGCTAAAAAAGTATCATAAGGATAATTCCTTTTTGCTTCTTTAACTAAATAAACACCCGAAAGTTTTAAATTATTAATTTTATCAGCTATATCATTACTAAGTCTTCTTCCTTCGGGGTGAACACGTTCAATAGATGTTTTTTTCATAACATGACCTAACATATCGTTATAATCAACTTTTAAAATATTAGCAAGTAGTTTAGCTGTTTGTTCTTTATCTTTTATTTGATTAGGAATTAAAACTAACGAAGTTGTAGTAATATTACCAGCTAAAGTTACGCCATTACGGTCATAGATAATTCCTCTATTAGCTTCTAGCGGAAGATTACGACTCCATAAGTCTTTAGCATAATTATTTAGCTTATCATAACTAATAACTTGGATATAAAAAACTTTTAAAGTAATAATAACAAATACAAATAAAATAATTACCAGTACTAGTCTCATTCTTTCGTTCATTCTGCTTATAAACATATAATCACCAATATAAATATATGTTTTTTAATTCATAGAGAAAACTAAATATATAGACAATATCATTTAAATTTAAAATTAATTGCCAGTTAAATTCCATTACTTATATTATCTATAAAAAAAACGAGATATATATGACAAAATGAGTTAGATTAAGTCATCTCGTTTAAATTTTTTACCTTAATACGCAATTATATTTCTAGTTAAAAATAGTTTCTTGATAGGAAAATTATTTATGTGATACTAACTTTCATACTAAGCATCAACACTATTTTTTAACCAAGTATTTAATAATTCATTTCTAGTGGCTGGATCACTATTTTGATAATATAATAATGAAATCCAATTTTTGCAATCTTCTGACAAATTTTGGTTAATCAATTTTTTATTTTCATCAATATAAAAATCTTTATTAGAATCAGCAGCTAAATCAACTAGTTTGGATAAGAAGTCATTAGATAATTGATTAATGAGATTATCTTCCAAATAGGATATTACCGTAAGAATTTCTTTTGCTAAATCACTATTTAATTTTTCCATTTTCTGGTTTCCTTTCTTCTTCATCAAATAGGTTAGGCTCTAGCAAAAATTCTCTCATTTCGGATAATGAACGAGATTTTGCCATTTCATGTACTTCTTCACGACTAAATTTTTTACCACTACTTTCCATAAATTCTCTATATTGAATATATTTATCAACAGAGAGATAAGCACAACCTATTTCATCTTCTAAAGTATCAAAAAACTTTTTATCAACATTATCAACTCCCAAAACAGCTATCTTATCATCAGGAAGCATTCTTTTTACAATTTCAATTCTATCAGTGGGTGTACAAATACATTTAATATGTTCTAAAGGTAAAGAGTTCAAAACCCCTATTTCAGGCAGATCTGAAGGTATCCAATGAGTTTCTAATCCACTTATTTCATCTACTGAAGTACAAATAATTACATAAAAAATACCATCTTTAGCCTCATTTTTCTTTAGTAAAGAAAATAGCTTTCAGCAACATTCAAACTATCAGTAAAGCTTATATATTCCATAACATTTACGCCATAAATAGGTTTATTCATGTATTCAGAATCGATTGCGCCATAGTATCGTTTTTCTCCTGACAAAACTTGGAGATTATTTTCTATTAAGGAACTAATACTCCTTAAACCATATTTTAAAGTGCCAGGTAAGGCATTAAAATTAGTACCATGAAACAGATTAATATTATTTTCGACGAAGAAATTGAAAGTATCAGGATTATTAATCAACAAATATGCCATAGAAACACGTCGGTCAATTTCATTTTCAATTGTTTTATTAGTGCAAACACCAGAACTAATATGGTAATCACCAACAAAACCGTCATACAATATACCTTTTAATTTTATAAGAGTATCTTCGTCACTAGCTAAACTAAAAAATGCTTCGCATAATCTTTTATAATGCTTTCCATATGGTCCTAACTGTTCAACTGTAAATCGACTACTTTCCATCTTATCACCAACTAACATTTTTTCATAACATTAATTTGATTTTTAATTTACACTAATTATATTAAAAATCATAATATTATTTAATAATATCCAAAAAAGATAAACTTTTTATTGTTTATCTTCTTTTGTAAATAATCTTGTTATGGCAAAAACCACAACCAATGTTATCATAACTAATATTAATCTTATAAAAAGATCATTTGGTAAAAAAGAAATAATTTTATCGGTCATATTAATTATTGCCGTTTCAATTTGTAATGTTATATTCTCCATAAACCCTCCTTTATTTACCCTATTATTCTTATCAACATTATAAGATATCTATCTTTATTTGTCAACCAAAGAAAATATTATGTTAAACCTTTTTTAAAATGTCAGTATAAGATTTTATAGAAATGTCAGTATTATTATATGATAGAATATACTTTTG
>CANRJK010000018.1 GCA_947630955.1 uncultured Bacilli bacterium
CACATATTCTTTTAGAATATTTAAATCAGCTGTTACTTTTAAATTTGACTGTAGTGCACTATAACCAATGCTACTGGTTAATGTTACTATAACAATTACTACTAATATCATCATATTTTTGTTTCTTACTTTTTTCATCTTGCCCTCCATTGTGTCCTTAAGTTATCTACTTAAGGACAAGCAGGTTGTTGATTTTAAAGGAGTTAAAAGCTATTTGATATTTTTAATTTTTATTTTTGCTAAGTATTTTAATCAATAAAAAAAGCTTTACTTATAAGGCTAAAAATGGTATTATTTTATTAATGATATATGACTTAAGTAGATAACTTAGGGGCAATTTAAATCTTAAAAAAACACATTGTTTTTTACTGCAATGTGTTTTTTACTTTACTATATATGGTTTATCAGAAGTTCCTTTACCTTTTACTTTTGTATTAGGCATAAGACTTACAACAGGTCTTACGTCAATAGCAAGATTTGCTACACGTAAAAAGTATAGAGTACCATAATTATCAACAATCCAAACTACGGCATCACTACCATTGAAATAAAAAGGTGTCATCGTCCAATACAATCCACTATTCACATATAAATAATAATCTCTATTTATTTTATTGTATGCTCCGCCAGCATAAGCTACTTCATCAATTGTTATTAATCCTACGGGATAGGTTAATTTACCATTTGCTACTGTAAACTTATCATCATCTTGTGGACACTCCAAACTTGGAGTTCTATTTTCATAAAGTCTATTATATGCTCCATAGTTTATAGTAAATCCTGATTTACTTGCTATGCTTCGATCATTACAAAATGTTATATCTTCTAAATAAGTTGTATAACTTTTGCCATTCTTATCTTCCTTTTCATCGATATGTTCTTTATACCATGCATCTATTTCTGCTTCTTCTTTACTATCTTCTGTATCATCATCATACTTATACCCTACAAATTTAGCTTCATTGGAGTTATCATAAAATTTTACCCTAGGTGATTGTAAATCATCCGCTGTTGTATTGGTACATTTATTATCACTTGTTGGATAACCATTATATAACAATTTTACACCACCAGTTTCGGTTGTCCTTATTATTTTCCAACAAAAATCTGCAAAGATGATATTATTATCTACTACTCCTCTATAATAATATATTGGATGTTCATCGCTTGATGTTGTATGTAATTCATATATTCCTTTCCCATTCTTATCTGATGATTTATTACTGAAATTTATTCCTGTTTCTGATTCCACATATTCACTTTTGATATTATCTAATACAGAATTTGTTTTCATTATTTCATATATTGGCTTACTTGGTATTAGTGGTGTTATAAGAAATGGAGTATCTTTGGTGCCATTACCACTTAGATATTTTGTTCCTTGTTTCAAGGATAGAACTGGGCGGACGCCATAGTTGCTGTTCACACCATGTCCGTTGATAAGATTACCAGTCGAATAGACACCCCACACAAAAGCGTTACTGCCAGAGAAGTAAGAAGGCGACATCGTCCAATAATTTTGGTTATTGTATAGATAGTATGTGTTGTTACTAGTAGCAACTAATCCACCAGCATATACCGTTTCATCGTTTGTTATTAGTCCTACAGGATAGGTTAATTTTCCATTTGATACTGTAAATTTATCACTATCTTGTGAGCACTCTAAACTTGGGGTCCTATTTTCATTATAATAGTTTCTATCATAGGCTCCATAATATGTATTATTTTCTGATGTTCTTGAACTTCTGTCATTACAAAATACTGTGTCTTCTAAATAAGTTGAATAATTTTCTTCGATATTATCTTTATACCAGCTGTCTATTTTTGCTTTTATTGTACTGTCAGCTTCGTCATTATCATACTTATATCCTACGTATTTAGCATTATCATAACTTTCATTATATGCTGAGGTTTCTATACTTGTATCAGCACCCGTATTATCACATTTACCATCATCACTTGCCTCACCATTGTAGATTAATTTTACTCCACCTGTCTCGGTGGTTCTGATTATCTTCCAACAAAAATTGGCAAATATAACATTATTATTCACATCACCTCTATAATAATGGATTGGATATTTATCAGTTGCTGTAGTATATAATTCATATACTCCTTTGCCATTGGTATTTGATGATACTTGTGAGAAATCTATGCCTTTAGTACTGCTTACATACTTACTATTTGTATTATCCATTTCTGATATATGGTGCATCATATCATATAGCGTTCCATCTGGTATATAATCCTTTAATACATTTAAATCGGCTGTTACTTTTAAGTTAGATTGTAAGGCACTATAGCCTATACTACTTGTTAAAGTAACTACAAAAATTACCACTAATATCATCATATTTTTATTTTTTACTCGTTTCATTTTACCCTCCAATGTGTCCTTAAGTTAGATACTTAAGGACACTTAATTTATTAAAAATAAAGGGTTGAAATAATTTTAATAGTTTTAAGAAAGAAAAAATTTTTTATGTCTTAAATACAAAAAAAGCTTTACTTATAAGGCTAAAAATGGTATCATTTTATTAATGATAGTTGACTTAAGTATCTAACTTAAGGAAAGTTTAAAGACAATTAAGTGGGCATGTTGCCTACTTTTATTTTGGCAAAAAAAAACTGTTTCTAAAAACAGTTAAATGTATATTCCTTCTTTATCACAACGACCAAAATTATAATCTACATCAACATCATCAGCTAAAGCTATTATAATTTTTTTCTTTTTTAAGCTTTGTTTAACATCAATAATACGTTGATTACTAGAACCTCTAAATTTTATATTATAACTTTTTTTAGCCATAATAAATTCTCCATCGACTAAAACATCGATGTTTTTTAAGAAATTCATAATGTCTTTATTTTTTTCAGCCATTAAAAGAAGTTCTTCAAATTTAAAACCAGTATAACACCAAACGTCCATATTAGCGTTGTGAACAGCTTTAGCAATAACAGCACATTCTTTAGGTTGAAAGAAAGGATCTCCACCACTAAAAGTTATACCTGTTTGTCCTTCTAAGTTGTTGATTTCATCAATAATTTCATCAACATCTTTACTAAAACCGCCAGAAAAGTCATGAGTTGAAGGATTGTGGCATCCAGGACAATTATGAGAACATCCTTGAGTCCAAATAACTGTCCTAATACCTGTTCCATCAACGACACTATCTAATTGCAGTTCGCTGGCTAATCTTATTGTCATTATTTTGCTTCTTTCTTTACACAAGTAGAAGTAGCCATAATTTCTTTAATGCCGGAATGTTTTACACGATCTTTTTCTTCTGCTCTTTTACCGTCATTAAAACGTTTTACATCTCCTGAAAGATATCCAGTTACACGTCTTATTCTTTCAAAACCTACTCCTTCTCCAACTAATTTTTCCATTTTTCTTTCCTCCTTTAACATCCACAATTTAATGATTTAATTTCTTCAAGTGGAACACTTTCAAATTCTTTACGTCCACATCCTGGACACTCATCGCCAATTACCCCTACATACCCACAAACAGGGTCTCTATCAACTGGATGGTTAATAGCTCCATAACCAATTCCAGCTTCTTTCATTAAACGTATAATTTTCTCAAATGCTTCAACATTTTGAACAGTGTCACCATCAAGTTCAATATATGAAATGTGACCACCATTTGTTAAATTATGATAAGGTGCTTCTAAAGCTATTTTATCTTTAATACTAATATTGTAATAAACTGGTATATGGAATGAATTAGTATAGTATTTTCTATCTGTTACACCTTTTATACGTCCATATATTGCTTTGTCTATTCCTACAAATCTTCCAGATAATCCTTCAGCTGGTGTAGCAATTAATGTAAAGTTTAAGTTATATTTTTTACAATATTCGTTACATCTTTCACGCATAAATGTAATTATTTCTAAACCTAGTTTTTGAGCCTCTTTACTTTCGCCATGGTGTTTACCAATTAAAGCTTTTAGTGTTTCGGCTAAACCGATAAAACCAATTGTTAAAGTACCATGTTTCAAGATTTTTCTTAGACGATCTGTTGGTTTTAATTTGTCACCATCAGTCCATACTCCACTAGCAAGTAAGAATGGGAAGTTATAAACTCTTTTGCTACATTGAATTTCAAAACGCTCTAATAATTGGTCTCTTACTAAATCCATCATTTCGCCTAAATCTTTGTAGAACCCTTTCATATCAGCTTTTTCTCTTTCATGTAAGCAAATACCATTTTTGATACCTATTCTTGGTAGATTAATTGATGTAAATGATAAATTACCTCTACCTCCAGTTGTTTGATTATTTAAATCTGTAACATCTGCCATAACACGTGTACGACATCCCATATAACCAACTTCTGTTCGGTAGTCACCTTCTTTATAATATTCTAGATTAAATGGTGCATCCAAAAATGAGAAGTTAGGGAATAATCTTTTAGCTGATACACGACAAGCTAATTTAAATAAATCATAGTTTGGATCTTCAGGGTTATAATTAACGCCCTCTTTTACTTTAAATATAGATACTGGGAAAATTGGTGTCTCACCTTTTCCTAAACCAGCTTCGGTTGCTTTCAAGAAATTTTCGATAACCATTCTTCCTTCAGCTGAAGTATCTGTTCCAAAATTAACTGATGAAAATGGTACTTGTGCTCCAGCACGTGAGTGCATTGTATTTAAATTATGAATAAAAGCTTCCATTGCTTGATAAGTTTGTCTATTTGTTTTAGCTAAAGCTTTTTCATATGATTTAACAAATAATCTTTTCACTTGTTTAGAATCTGTATATATTTTATTAAATATTTCAATATTAAAATCAATGCTATTTAATTTATCAATTTCTTTAACTATCTTATCCATACTGATAAAAGGTAGTAAATCTTGAAAATCTAATAAATCATAAATTTGTTGTTTAAATTCTTTTTTAAAGGTTTTTAATACACCCGGAGCCATATAATAATCAAATGCTGGTATTGATTGTCCCCCATGTTGATCGTTTTGATTTGATTGAATAGCTATTGCAGCTAAAGCACTATATGAGCCAATATTAGATGGTGTTCTAAGATGCCCATGTCCTGTTGAAAAACCTTTTTTAAATAAACGATCTAATTCTATTTGCATACAAGTTGTTGTTCCCATTGCTAGAAAGTCCATATCATGAATATGAATATCACCTTCATCATGGGCCATTGAAAATTTTTTCTTAATTAAGTATGCTTTAGCAAATTCTTTTGAAACAGTACTTCCATATTGAAGCATTGTTCCCATCGCACTATCACCATCAATATTAGCATTTTCTCTTTTGGTGTCATCTTCAT
Source organism: uncultured Bacilli bacterium (assembly GCA_947630955.1). Taxonomy (GTDB): domain Bacteria; phylum Bacillota_I; class Bacilli_A; order RF39; family UBA660; genus UBA5578. The sequence continues at coordinate 5,303 of CANRJK010000018.1, forward strand.
TAGCGCTTTTTAGTCCAAGTCCCTCTAATGTTTTTAAGAATTTATGGATTTTTTTGTCTTCTGAAAATAATTTTCTTGATTGGTTACGACGTTCACGATAATCAGAAAAAGATTTTAAAACGTCTTCATATCCACGTTTACCTAATTCCAATTCAATTAAATCTTGAATTTCTTCAATTTTAATTCTTGTCTCGTTATTATATTTTTTTTCGATTGTTTTAATAACCCCTAAATAAACTTTATTAACATCTTGTTCTGTATATACTTGGCTTTCTTCTTCTGTTTCATTAGAAGTAGTAACACTATCAAATCCTTTTTTTATTGCTAGAGCTATCTTGCTAGCATCAAAAGGTACTTTTTTGCCATTTCTTTTAATTACATCTATTGATATCTTATTATGTGCATCTGACATTTTTTAACCTCCTACTATCTAAGTAGATTATACTATTTAAATTATGCATATTGCAATACTTTTTTGATACTTTTTTAGTGGTTTTTTGAACATGTTACCTTTGTGCATTTATTTTCAATAATTTAATTTTTTATTTTTTACACTTTTTTACTTTTTTAATTTTTTTAACTTTTTGATTTTTACTTTTTCTCTTTATTTTTTTATTTCATCTCTTAAATTTCAACACTTTTTTGCCCATATAAGAAAAAAAGTTACTTTTTCCTTTTTTTGTTTTTTTTGAAAAAAGTAACTTTTTTATTTTTTCTATTTTTTAATTTTTTATCTTTTTGGTTTTTTAATTTTTTTGACAATTTGGGCAATAGTAAGTACCTCTTCCACCCACTCTAATTTTCGCAATTTTAGTTCCACATTTTGGACAATTATCACCTTCATGATTATGAACTAATAGATTATTTTGAAAACGGCCATGTACTCCTTCACTTGACTCATAAGAACGAATCGTTGTTCCACCTAATTCTATAGCTTTATTTAAAACTTCACGAGTATTTAAAATAATATTATGACAATCTTCATCAGTTATATCGGTAGCGCTTTTTAATGGATTTATTTTACTTAAGAAAAGAATTTCATCAGCATAAATATTGCCAATACCTGTAATAATACCTTGATCTAAGATAACGGTTTTTATTGGTAATTTTTTCTTACTATATTTTTCTTTTAAATATTCACTAGTAAGTAATTCATCCCATGGCTCATATCCTAATTCATTAAGGGGTTTTTGACTAAAAGCTTTATCTTTATCTAATAAATACATTCTTCCAAATTTTCTAGTATCATTATATCTTAGTTCTAATCCACTTTCGAAAAGAAAAGCTACATGCTCATGGCGTTTTAACTCATCATCATGACGTCGAAGATGAAATTTCCCTTCCATTCTTAAATGGGATAATAAATAATAATTATTTAAAACAAAAATTAACCATTTACCTCTTCTTTGAATATCAATAATTTTTTCTTTACGAAGCTTTCTTTTAAATTCATCAACGCTTGGTTCTACAATAATATTAGGATAATAAACAAATACTTCTTTGATTACTTCATTAAGAATTTGGTTTTTTAATGTTTTTCTTACTGTTTCGACTTCTGGTAATTCCGGCATCATACCACCTCTTTAACATTATAAAACAAACAACAAAGAAAAGTCTAGTTAGATATTTTATATATTAAATAAAAAAATAGAACTAAAAGTCCTATTTTCCTGCATAAATACTAACTTGTTTCTTATCTTTACCTAAACGTTCAAATTTTACATATCCACTAATTTTAGCATATAAAGTATCATCTGATCCAATTCCTACATTAACACCTGGATGAATTTTTGTTCCACGTTGGCGATATAAAATAGAACCACCAGTTACATATTCTCCATCAGCTGCTTTGGCACCTAATCTTTTAGATATTGAATCACGTCCATTTTTAGTTGAACCTTGACCTTTTTTATGAGCAAATAATTGGATATTTAATGTCATCAACTTCATCTGATGAACACCTCCTATCTTAGTAATTAACTTTCATATATTCTTTATAATCTAAAGATAGATTTTTTAATAGATTAAGCATATTATCGACTAGTTTATCGATAATTACATCATGAGTTAAAATACCTATCTCTAAAAGTCCATCTGCTTCACTATAAACTAAACAGTCCTCATTGATACTTATTAAAGCATTTACTGTGGTTATAGCGATACAAGATACAGATGCACATACAATATCAAAACCTTCAAAAGCATAATCAGCATGACCTGATATTTTGATGTAACTAACTACATCGTCTTTCTTTTTAACATTTATTGTAATCATAATTATTTTTCTTTGATTGTTTTAATTTCAACTTTTGTATATGGTTGACGATGTCCTTGTTTTTTATGATAATTTTTCTTTGGGTTGTATTTAAAAACAATTATTTTTTTAGCTTTACCTTGTTTAACTACTTTAGCTACAACTTTTGCACCTTCAACATAAGGATTACCAGATACGCCATTAACCATTAAAACTTTATCGAAAGTTACTTCTTTACCAGCTTCTACATCTAGCTTTTCAATATAAAGAACGGTACCTTCTTCAACATAATATTGTTTTCCACCAGTTTCAATAACAGCTTTCATAATTTCCTCCTTTATAATCTAAGACTCGCCATTAAGGTACTTACGTTTTAAACCTTTTCTGTGCGGTTGTAGAATGAGGCTCTACACAGTATTAAATTTTAACACATAAGAGCTTATTTTGTCAATATATTATTATCATTTAAGCACCATTATACGCTAATCTAGTCTTTTTCTTTGGTGTTCCTAAACTCAAAACCCAATCATTACCACCAACAATGTGTTCTTGTAATATCGATGTTTCTTTTATATCGTTATTATAGTTATAAGTTGGAACTATAATATATTTCTTTTGTAAAACTTCAGGTATTTTCTTCATATTAAGATGAACTTTATATTCGGTTTTATAAGCTTGAGAGTGTAATAATAAATCATAATTAGTATCAACATAACAAGAATTTAAAAGAGGCACTAGCCTTCGTAATTTTTGTTCTGCCATATCTTTATATTTATCCCTACCATCAATTTTTTCAATACCAAATCTAATAATATTTATAAAAGCAAGGTCACAAGAAGATATACACAAAGCTTCAAACAAATTAACATAAGGTAAATTAATTAACACATAAAGAGGACCTAAAGAACCATAATAAAGTTTATGATTTCTTAACTCTTTTAAGGGAGTAAATGGATCATTAACATCACGGATTTTAGAAATTAAATCATAATTAATAACTAATTTCATTATATCCCTCCTCAAAGCAAGTTTATTTTATCATAAATTTAGTAAATTGCAACTATTTTATTTAAATAATTTCTTTTTTAAAATTTCTTTTTCAGTGTAATAATTATTGTTATAATAAAAGTAGTTGTTTTTCTCTTTCCATATTTTTTTTATCTTATCACCTTTGATTAACTTATTTTTCTTATATTTTATTGGGTAATAAAATCTTTCAAAATAAAATTTAAACATAACCCAACTTAGTTTTTTTAAATATTTAGAAACATCATATAAAAGATAAAAAAGAACTAAATAGTTTAAAAAATTAATATCAATTAATAATAAGAAAAATAAAGTTAAATAAGATATAAAGTAAGTAATAACATAAGAGTAGTAATAACTTGTCAATTTGTTTAAACCAAGAAATAATAGTTTAGATCCATCTAAAGGATATATTGGTAAAAGATTAAAAAACAAAATAAAATAATGATATGGTGTAGGATATAGCATATAAAATAATATTTGAAATAAAGGGCCATATAGTAATATTAAAAATTCTTCAATAATTGAAGAATTTAATTTATGATTAAAAGTTGTCATACACCCAAAAGGATATATTGTTACTTTTAAAATAGGCCATTTAAGTATTAAAGCCGCTAAAATATGCCCTAATTCATGAACTAAAAGAATAATTGTGTAAATACTAAAAGCCTTAAAATAGCCTGTTATAAAGCAGATAAAAGCTACAATATAATATAGAGGATGAACATTAATTTTAAATTTTTTCACCATAATCTAATACTTTACCATCCTTCTTATGAATCAAATAAAGTGTTTTATTACAATTACCTATTAAAGTTCCTTTTTCAATATAATCATATAATTTAACATTAATATTACTTAAATTACCATACCACACATCAACACCATCAATTTGTTCAACAATAACAACATTACCATATCCCTCTTTTAAACCCGTAAAAATAACTAATCCACTTTCTAAATTAGGAACTAAATAATTATCATCTACTGTTAGTTTTAAACCCTCATCTATTTTCTCTTTACTCTTATATTGTAAAGTTTCATTAAAGACTAAATCTGTTTTAGAGGCATTATCAAATAAAACATTATTACCAAAATATTTTTTATAAATTCTATTTATAGTTGCGAAAGAAATATTTTTACTATAAACATAATCATATATACCATTTTTGATATTTCTATTTGCCCTAATTAAAATTAAAAACAATAATGTAATAATCGTTACTATTCCTAGTTTAACAAACCATCTAAACATATCATCACCTAATAAATTATATAAAAAAAAGAGCTTTTTATAACTCTTTTTCAAATATTATATTCTTATTAATTAGATAATATTGAACACCTGAATATAAAGATAAAATAGTCGCCACAAAAAGTAAGAAGTCAGAAACACGTAAATTAACAAATTCAAAAGGCATATTATAGAATAAAGTAAGTGCAATTCCAACCATTAAACAGGCTGTTTTTAACTTACCAGATTTTATAGCAGCTACGACTTTTCCTTTACTACCAGCTATCATTTTAATTGAATTGACAACACTATCACGAGTAACAATAATAACAGGAATAATTGGATGAATATCACCAGATGCAGCTAGTAAAATAAGAACAGAATTAACTAAAATCTTATCGGCAATGGCGTCGATCATTTTACCAAAATCAGTAACAAGATTTCGACTACGTGCTAGATGACCATCGATAAAATCCGTTACAGACGCGATGATAAATAAAATTCCTGCCACAATATATCTAATATCGACAACTAATTTTTCATTGATGTAAAATTTGACATTTTCGATACCTAACATATCCAAAGGTAAAATTAGTATAACAATTATAATAATTGATAAAAAAATCCTAGCTAAAGTTATCTTATTAGGCAAATTCATAACATTATTATTCTTTTTTGTCATTAATAATCACACCTCTATTTATACAAATAAGACACATCTTTATTATTAATATCGTTTTTATCCGTTTTATCATCATCTTTATTATTAATGAATAAAACGACACAATAAATAATAATACAGACAACTAAGACAATTATACCACAAATAATTGAACGCGAAACTGTCTTTTTTTCTTTTTTGGTTGTCGTATATGGAGAAGCTATTTTCTTTACATTGTTATCTTTATTCTTGTTGCTAGCTTTCTTAATATCATCAATTGATATTTTAGAAGTATAATCAAAAACAAACTCGTTAAAGTCTTCAACCATCGATTCGTAATCTAATCCTAAATATTTAGAATAATCACGAATAAAATATTTAAGATAAAATATATCTTCAAAGGCATCTCTATTACCTTCTTCTATATTTTTCAACTGTGAAGGGCGAAGTTTTAAATCTTCAGCAGCCTCTTCGATTGATATGCCCATACTTTCTCTGGTTTCCTTTAACTTTTCTCCTATCTCTTTCATATGAAAACCTCAATTCCAAAAACAATAATATTTAATAAGCCATGTTCTGTACCACGCGGGTGACAAACATTTATCTACCATTACGGTCCTTGAATCGGTTCTTTTCCCTATCAAAGTTCCCCTACCAAATTTGGGTTTCTCGCTCGTGGGGTTTACCTCGTTCCACTTTCTTCATTTCTAAAGAATTCGTCACTATGGCACTTTTATACCTACGATAACCATATCAATGACTTAGGTTACATCGGAGCCGTTAGCTAAAGCTACTAAGAGTTATTTTTTCCTCTTACACGAACACTACAATCATCACAGATTGTGCGAGCATGGACTTTCCTCTACATAAAATGCAGCGTTTGTCTAAAATATTACTCTTTTCCATAAATTATTTTTTCTAAATTTGATAAACGTCTAAGTAAATCAGCATTAACACCAGTAGCACCCTGAGAATCATTAGTAGTAGCAAGTTCTAATTTAGAACGAAGATTGCGTAATTCTTTTTTTAGACGAAGATTATCATCCAATAGTTCTTTTTTATCACTTTCAAGTTCACTAATAATTGATGTCATTTCATCATAATCTTTAATGATCATATCTAAAAAGCGATCAACTTCTTGTGGTCGATATCCACGAGTATCAATTTTAAAATCTTTTTCAAGAATATCCCTACTTGTAAGAACGATTCGATCTTGATACATACTGCCACCTCTTTATCTGGAAACATTATCTCAAAAAAAAAAGTGTTTGTCAATCAATCGGCTCTTTCGTAAACACTCATCTTTATATAATTTATGTCATTAAGCATATCATTGATTAATTCATCAACGTGATGACGATTCATTTTTTATCACCTCAAAATCAATTTAACATTTTCTCTTGTTAATTGATGTCGAATTTAATATATCAACTAGCATAAAAAAAGTTTTTATAGTATAATGAGATAAGGTGGTGGTTATGAATTATCCAAACGGATTATTTAAAAGACAAAAAAGTGATATTAACTACGCTAATAGAGGTATGTCTTTAGAAGAAGATTTAAACATATCTAACCAATATTACTTAGAAAATGATATCGCTGTCATCTATAAAAAGCCAACCCCTATTACCATCAATCATGTCGATTTTCCAAATCGTCGTGATGCGGTTATTACAAATGCAAAATTTAAAATACCATCAACAACTGATTATAATGGAATCTATAAGGGAAAATATATTGATTTTGAAGCTAAAGAAACAACAAGCAAAACTAGTTTTCCACTAGCTAATATTCATGAACATCAAATAAGACATTTAAGACAAATTGTAAAGCATGGTGGTATTGGTTTCATTATTGTTAAATTTTCAAAATTAGATAGAATTTTTTTACTAATGGCTTATGATTTATTTTCTTTTATCGATAGTGAAAAAAGAAAATCAATTCCACTTAGTTATTTCAAAGCCAAAGGTCAAGAAATAAAAATTACCTTAAGACCTCGAATAGATTATTTAAAATGTATTGAAAAGATAGGAGATGTTTATGACTAGTAAAAATAAAAGCGTAAAACGTGTAAAAGAATCTAGAATAAAAACTAAAACAACTAGTAAAAATCTAACTAGTACTAAAACTAAAAGTAATAATTCCAAAAAGAAATATAGTAAATGGCAAATAGCTCTTTATGTCTTTTTACTTATCATTTTTGTTGGTATTATTGCCTCTTGTATTTTAGTAACTTCTTTTTTCATCTATATTGCATCTACTGCACCTAAGTTTAACACACAAAAATTATATACTAGCGAACCTAGTGTCGTTTATGACTCTGATGGAAAAGTGATTGCTAATATCGGTACACAAGACCGTGTCTTACTGACTTATGATGAATTACCTGAAGTTTTAGTAAACGCTATTATTGCTACTGAAGATTCTAAATTTTTCCAACATAATGGACTTGATTTACCAAGATTTTTAGTAGCTTCAACGAAACAAGTTTTAGGAGGCTATGGTGGTGGTGCTTCAACTATCACTATGCAGCTATCTAAAAACTTTTACACTAATACCAATGCGGAAGGAATTGAAGGTATTATTCGTAAATTTAAAGATATTTATATGTCTGTCTTTAAAATTGAACCATCTTATTCTAAACAAGAGATTTTAGAATTCTATGTTAACTCTTTCTTCTTAGGAAATGGTTATGGTGTTGAAGTTACAGCTAAAAATTATTTTGGCAAAAGTGCGAAAGATTTAAACTTATCGGAAGCCGCTATGATTGCTGGTTTATTCCAAGCGCCTGGTTCTTATAACCCATATACTAACCCTGAAGATACAGAAGAACGTAGGCAAACAGTTTTATACTTAATGCGTAGGCATGGTTATATTAGTGAAGAAGAATATAAAATTGCAAAAGAAATGACAGTTGAAAAAATTGTTCAACCAAGTACCAGTAGTAATATTGGTAGTGGTCTAGTTGATCCTGATAATCAATATTTTGTTGATATGGTTATTGAAGACGTTATAAAAAAGACTGGTAAAAATCCTTATACCACATCAATGAAAATATATTCAACTTTAAATTCTAAAGCTCAAAAAGCTGTTTCCGATATTATGAATGGCAAAAATTATAAATGGCAAAATAGCAAAGTTCAAGGCGCTGTAGCTGTTGTCGATATTGAAACAGGCGCTATCCAAGCTGTTGGTGGTGGTCGTAATGTTAAAGCAGCTAATACTTTAAATAGAGCAACAAAATTAAATAAACAAATTGGTTCAACAGCTAAACCTTTATATGATTATGGACCTGCTATTGAATATCTAAACTGGAATACAGGAACTATCTTAGCCGATGAGAAAACAACTTATAGTGATGGTACCGAAATAAATAACTGGGATGGTAGTTATATTGGCTATAATACAATTGAAACCCATCTTAAATTATCGAGAAATATCCCAGCTTTAAAAACGTTTAAAGCATTAGATAAGAAAAATATTATTGAGTTTGTTACTAATTTAGGACTTGCTCCAGAAATCTATTCTTGTGATAGTGGATATCGTCTATCACGTAATAAATGTATTAACAAAACAAATCAAAACGATATCGTCGATGCTAAACAAACTAAGCCACTTCATGAAGCACATGCAATTGGTGGATATAATGGTGAAAATCCCTTATCAATGGCTACTGCATATGCTGCCTTTGGTAATGGTGGTTACTATAACGAACCATATAGTTTTACAAAAATTGTTTACAGTGATACTGATGAAACATATGTTAATAAAACAGAAACTAAGCAAGTTATGAGTGATTCAACTGCTTATATCATTACACACATGTTACAAGAAACAGCTTCATATGGTATTGACTCTGGTAGTTATCGTGATGTTAATGGTATTAAATATGCAGCCAAAACAGGAACAACAAACTTTGATGAAGATACAAAGAAAGAGAAAAAATTACCATATAACGCTGTTAATGATTACTGGGTTGTTGGTTATAATACACAATATTCTATCGCAGTGTGGTATGGATATGATAAAATTTCAGATGGTTATAACCTTTTAGGTAGTAGTCAACATCAAAGACTATTCCAAGCAGTAGCTAAAAAAGTATTCACTAGTAAAAAAGACTTTGAAAAACCAAGTTCAGTTGTCCAAGTTACAACAGAAGCAGATTCAGCTACACCTATTTTACCTAGTGAATTTACACCAAGTGCATATAAAAGAACATCATTATTTGTTTCAGGTACAGAACCAAATAAAGTTTCAACAAGATTTAGTCGTTTAGAAGATGTTGGTAATCTAACCGCTAGTAATAATGGTGATGGTACAGCTACAATATCTTGGTCACCTGTTGGAACACCAGATGCCTTAAATCTTTCATATATAACTGATTTAAATAAAAGTGCTTTCAATGGTTCAGGAGCAAGTAGATATGCAAGTACAGTTTTAGCTAAAAATAAAGCAATATTAGGATCACTTGGTTATAATGTATATGTACAAGGAAACGATGGTAAATTAACTCTTAAAGGTTGGACATCATCAACTAATTACAAATTATCTGAAGCAAATGGAACTTATAAAGTAGTTGTTAAAACATGTTACTCTAAATTTAAAAGTAATATGAGTAATGGTAAAAATGTAACCGTTAATATTACGGGTGCTATCGAAACACCTCCTATTGTAGAACCAGAAGATGGTGATAGTGATGTTGATGATAACACTGAAGAGCCAAATACTAATACTGATGGAAATGTATGACAGGTTTTAAAGCCTGTCTTTTGTTTGCTAAAAAAGGCAAAAAAAATAACTATTCCTGATAAAAATAGTTACTCTAGTTTAAGAAAGAATTGCCTACCGTTTGTATTATACGTAAATATAATACAAACCGTTTAATAAGTATTATCAGTACCTACTGCAATTTCTTAATATTTGGGTTTTCTTTCCCAAAACAATTGTTTTACTTAGAGGACATAAGAATAAACTTTCATCCAATACACATTTATACCACTATTAACCCACATATAAGTCAAGCTATAATTTAATATATACTTAACCTACAAAACTATAAATATAGTCTATATCAATCTGCTCATCACATTTCAATATAAACACTCACATACATACTTTTGATATATACATGATTTATACTTACGGTTTGAATTAAGAGAACAAATATAAGTGCGTATCTCTATCTAAGTATCTTTATATTACCATATATATAGAAAAAAGTAAAGCCTTTTTGACAAAAAATTACAAAAAAATTACAAAATTCTCTTACTTTACATTTTTAGCAATAATATTTAAATTATTATCTTTTAAAATTAAAAGATTGGGATTATCCTTTGTATTATCTGTAACCTTAATACTTGATTTATCAATTAAATTATTAATATAACTATTATATTCTTCATCATCTTTAAAACTGATCTTAAAAGCATAATTACCATCAAAAACAGATATAAGTTTATATTTATAGATTGCCTTTTCCGTTTCAATTTCAAAATCCTGATGTTTATTATAATAATCTTTATTGTGTTCGAGCTTATTATTACTATAAATTATCTTTACTTTACTATTATCGATATCTAAACGATAATCTAAAGCTAACTCACCTGTTTTACTTTTTTGACCACGATAATTATGTAAAAGATAATAATTGTTATCTTTTCTTTTAAAAACGATTTCTTCAAAATCCGTATTACTAATTCTTAAAGCACCAACAATATCATTATTATCATATTTTTTTCTTATCACTTCAAAATCAATAGTTGGAATATCTTTTGTTGGGATATCTTGTTTAATATGACGACGTTCTATCTCTATTTTTTTAGATTTACCTTGATTCAAATAAGTAATAACCAATAAACCACAAACCAAGATAAAGACTAAAAGATAAAAGAATGGTTCATACTTCTTTAACTTTTGCATAAGTCCCCTCTTCTCAACAAAAGAATATATCATAAATAAAAAAAAGTCAAATTATTGACTTTATATGACAATCGCAAATAAATTACCTGAGCCTTTATTAACTAATTTGCCAATAGTTTGTTGTAGCTTAAATCTAGCTCCTTCAGGCATTAATGATAATTTAGCTTGAATTCCCTCTTTAACAATAACATCTAAACTGCGACCAAAAATTTCACTTTTCCAAATATTATCCTTATCTTTCATCAAATGGTCAATTAACTCCTTACTCTGTCCTTCAGAACCAATAATCGGTTCAAAAGTTGATTCAACATCTACCCTAATCATGTGAATCGAAGGCGCTACTGCTTTTAATTTAATACCATATCTGTTTCCTTGTTTTATAACCTCAGGATTTTCTAATTTCATATCATTTAAAGTTGGATTAGCTACACCATAACCAGTCTTTTTTACCATTGTTAAAGCATCTTTAATCTGGTCATATGCTTGTTTTGCTTCATTATATTCTTGAAATAAACTAATAATATCAGCTTTACTACTAACATCAATACCAACTATTTCTTTTAAAACTTGACTATATAAATCATCAGGAGCTGATAAATTAATAGTAACGATACCTGTTGAAGCATCAACTTCTGAAATATAAGATTTAGCTATATACTCACAAGATTCAAAATGGTGCATAATTGTATCAATATCTCTTAACTTATCTACTTCAACGACACTTTCTTTTATTTTATCTATATAAATTTTCTTTAACCAATGTTCTGGTTTTAAACAAGCTATCCAATCTGGCATATTGACTTCAACCTCTAAAACAGGAAATTCGTATAAAGCTTCTTTAAGAATATTATAAATATCTTTTTCTTGCATGTTTTCAGCACTAATTGGCATCACAGGTACATCATACTCTTCACGTAATTTAGAAGCTAAATTTTCCGTTTCTGGTAACATAGGATGAGCTGAATTTAAAAGAACAATAAAAGGTTTTCCTATACTTTTTAATTCACTTATCACACGTTGTTCAGCATCAACATAAGCATTTCTTTTGATTTCACCAAAAGATCCATCTGTGGTAACAACTATTCCTATACTAGAATGATCTTTTATGACTTTAGAAGTTCCTATTTCAGCTGCTTCCACAAAAGGAATTTCATCATCATACCACCGTGAACCTAAAAAGTGATACCCAATGATTAAAAAATATATGCACACCATTTAAGGTGGCTAAACTAATACT
>CANRJK010000019.1 GCA_947630955.1 uncultured Bacilli bacterium
ACTTGACGTGATAATAAGATATGTTCACGAGTTTGAGCCATTGGTCCATCAGTTGCAGCTATAACTAAGATAGCTCCATCCATTTGAGCAGCACCAGTAATCATGTTTTTAACATAATCAGCATGTCCTGGGCAGTCAACGTGAGCATAATGTCTCTTATCTGTTTCATATTCAACGTGAGCAGTATTAATAGTAATACCACGTTCTCTTTCTTCAGGTGCTTTATCAATATTTGCATAATCTACAAATTCAGCTTGACCTTTTTTTGATAATACATTGGTAATAGCAGCTGTTAAAGTTGTTTTACCATGATCTACGTGTCCAATTGTACCAATATTAACATGTGGTTTTGAACGATCGTATTTAGCTTTTGCCATATTTATTTCCTCCTTTTTTTACATACAACATTATTATAACTAATTAATATTAAAATAGCAATACTTTTTTTGCTACAAACTAGTATATTATCTACTAGTTTCCACCATTTTTCTTAATTATTTCTTCAGCAATATTCTTTGGAACTTCCTCATAATGATCAAATACCATAGTGAAATTTCCACGACCTTGAGTATTAGATCTTAAAGCCGTTGCATAACCAAACATTTCTGAAAGTGGAACCATAGCATCTATTGCAAGAGCATTACCACGACTTTCTTGTCCCATTGGACGTCCACGACGTGAAGTAATATCCCCCATTACATTGCCCAAATATTCATCTGGTGTAACAACTTGAACTTGCATAATAGGTTCAAGTAAGATTGGTTTACATTTATTTTTTGCTTCTTTTAAAGCCATTGAAGCAGCAATTTTATAAGCCATTTCTGATGAGTCAACATCATGATATGATCCATCAAATAAAGTTGCTTTAACATCAACCATTGGATATCCAGCTAAGACACCTGTTTTTAAAGCATCTTGTAATCCTTTGTCAGTTACTGGTATATATTCACGAGGAACTACACCACCAACAATAGCATCAACAAATTCATATCCTTTATCTGGATTTGGTTCAAATTTAATCCATACGTGTCCATATTGTCCACGACCACCAGATTGTTTGATATATTTACCTTCACATTCAGCTGCCTGTGTAATTGTCTCACGATAAGAAACTTGAGGTTGGCCAATATTAGCTTCAACATTAAATTCTCTTTTCATACGATCAACAATAACATCTAGGTGTAACTCACCCATACCAGCAATAATTGTTTGACCAGTTTCATGATTAGTACTAGCTCTAAAAGTTGGATCTTCCTCAGCTAATTTTTGTAAAGCTATAGCCATTTTATCTTGATCAGCTTTTGATTTTGGTTCTATAGCAAGTTCAATAACTGGTTCTGGGAAAACCATAGATTCAAGAATACATGGTTTTTTCTCATCACATAAAGTATCTCCTGTTGTCGTATTTTTTAACCCAACAGCAGCAGCAATATCCCCAGCCCATACTTCACTAATCTCTGTACGATTATTAGCATGCATCTGTAAAATACGTCCTATTCTTTCTTTAGCATTTTTAGTAGCATTTAAAACATATGAACCACTTTCTAAATGACCTGAATAAACTCTAAAGAAAGTTAAACGTCCAACAAATGGGTCAGTCATAACTTTGAAAGCTAATGAAGCAAATGGTTCTGAATCAGATGGATGTCTTTCAATTTCTTTACCATTTAAATCAACACCTTTAATAGATTCAACATCAGTTGGAGCTGGTAAGTAATCAATAACAGCATCTAAAGCTAATTTTACACCTTTATTTCCTAAAGCTGTTCCACAAAGTACTGGGAAAAATTTAACTTCAAGTGTTCCTTTACGAATAGCACGTTTAATTAAATCAACACTTACTTCTTCTCCTTCAAGATATTTTTCCATTAATTCATCATCAAATTCAGCTACTGCTTCAATTAAATCTGTTCTTTTTTGTTCAACAATATCTTTTAAATCTTCTGGAATATCAATAACCGTTGCATCTTCGTGTTGTTCTCCATCATAATGATAAGCCGTACGTGTAACTAAATCAATAATACCATCAAATTCATTTTCAGCACCAATAGGCCATTGAATTGGTTTAGCGTTTACACCTAATCTACTATCAATAGTTGATAAGCTATACTCAAAGCTAGCACCCATTTTATCCATTTTATTGCAGAAAATCATTCTTGGTACTTTAAATTCTGTAGCTTGGCGCCAAACGGTTTCAGTTTGTGGTTCAACACCTGCTTGAGCATCTAATAAAGCAATAGCGCCATCTAATACACGAAGTGATCTAGAAACTTCTATTGTAAAATCAACATGGCCTGGTGTATCAATAATATTTAAACGATGATTTTTCCAAAATGCAGTTGTTGCAGCTGATGTAATTGTAATACCACGTTCTTTTTCTTGTTCCATCCAGTCCATTTGTGACTCACCATCATGAGTTTCCCCAATCTTATGAGTCTTACCAGTATGAAATAACACACGTTCAGTAAAAGTTGTTTTCCCTGCATCAATATGTGCCATGATACCGATATTACGAGTTTTTTCTAAACTATATTCTCGAGCCATACTTAATTTCCTTTCTAAAATTACCAACGATAATGAGCAAATGCTTTATTTGCTTCTGCCATTTTGTGAGTATCTTCACGTTTTTTAACAGCTGCTCCTACACCATTAGAAGCATCTATAATTTCATTAGCAAGATTTTCAGCCATAGAGTGTCCTCCACGTAATCTTGAATATTGAACTAACCAACGAAGCGCTAAAGCTTGACTACGTTCTGGCTTAACTTCAATAGGTACTTGATAGTTAGCTCCACCAACACGTCTTGATTTAACTTCTAAGGCTGGTTTGATATTTTCCATTGCTTTTTCAAAAACTTCCATTGGTTCTTGTCCAGTTTTTTCTTTAACAGTATCAAATGCATTATATAAAATCTTTTGTGCAATACCCTTTTTACCATCTAACATAATACTATTAATTAATTTAGTAACTAATTTAGAATTATACATTGGATCTGGTAAAACATCTCTTTTAACAGCACGTCTTTTACGCATTATTATTCCTCCTTTACTTTTCTACTTATTATTTTTTGGTTTTTTAGTTCCATACTTAGAACGACCTTGACGACGATTTTCAACGCCAGCTGTATCTAATGTTCCACGAATAATGTGATAACGAACACCGATAAGGTCTTTAACACGACCTCCACGAATCATTACTACACTATGTTCTTGTAAATTATGACCTTCACCTGGTATATAAGAAGTTACTTCCATTCCATTTGAAAGTCTAACACGAGCATATTTACGTAATGCTGAGTTTGGTTTCTTTGGTGTCATTGTTCCAACACGAGTACATACACCACGTTTTTGTGGAGAATTTTGGTTAGTTTGTTTTTTATCTTTACTATTGTAACCAATTCCTAAAACCGGTGATTTACTTTTTCTCGTCTTATTAGATCTACCTTTTCTAACTAATTGATTTATAGTTGGCATATTTTTCTCCTTTCTTTACACGCCTTATTATTCTGTACACATCTCCAGGTGTTTCTTTTATCCCTTTAATTAAGGATTTGCTTATGCAAACCCAAAATAAAACGCATAAATAATATAACACTTATATATGCGTTTGTCAACAACCTTTTTAACTTTTTTATAAGCTTGACTGCTCGTTTCCAAAGATAAACCTAAAATTAGTTTGCTGCCTTAGATTATGAAACAAATATAACCACAAAACAAAAATAACAGCTAATAGTAACAAATATCTTGTAAATGTAGTTACATCCTTCTTCATAAACCTCACCCTTAAGAAAATTTCTTAAATTTAATGCGATAAACCTAGTTACCTTAATATAATAATACCCTATTTTTACTTTTATAGCAAGTGTTAATAATATATTATTTCTTTATTAAACTATATTCTTTATCATTATATGTCATAACATCTTCAATAATTCCTATATTAAAGCCCTGCTTTTTTAGTTTTGATGATATATATGCTTTCTCTAATACTTTATCTATTGTCTTAAATTCTACTACATTACATGTAAATTCATTATATAAAAAATCTAAAGCATTCTCATCAGTAGGTTTTGTTGTTTTAACATAACCATCAAGACAAACTCTAGCCCAATAAAATTCTATAATCTCTTCATCATCCAAAAAATCTTGATAAGTTATTTCATGATGACTTACTGAACAAGCTGAAAGTTTTTTAAAGAAATTATTCATAATATCAATAACATGTTTAGCTGTTTCTTCGTCATAACATATACGTGCTAAAGATTTATAAATAATATTTAAATCATTTTTAGTATAAGCTTCTAATACTTTATCTGCACCTACTAACTCACACATCAATTTAACAAAATTAGTTTCAAATAAATAAGAGGTACTCTTACCAAAATGGTCACTTGCCATATATTCATTAACAATTAACTGGTTCATTCCTTCTGTTAACCAATAAGCATCACAACAACCTATACAATGTCCTTGTTCATGGGCAATTGTCAAATCGGTTGGTGTTTCATAGTAAATAATATCATTATAACTAGGAATATAACACGCTAAAATACGAGAACTAACTAATCCTAAAAAACGAATACATTCTTGGCTATCAACATTTAATAATGTTCGGTAAACTTTCTCTTTATCTAAATATTTATTATCGTTAAAATAATCAATGTATTTATAAAAAATTTCTTTTTCTTCAGCATTTAAATATTTATTTTTTAAAATAGCATCCAAAAGAAAGTAATTATCATTGCTATCAGGTATTTGAACATGAAGTTCATTTTCGAGATTTATAATAGTATTTTTACGTTCATCAGCATCTAAAACAAGTTCATTTTCACTATAAACATTATAATTATCGACTTCTCTTCTTTGGGGAACATAAACTCGACTGAGCATATTTATTGAAGCTATGTTACAAGATAAAACAGCAAAACCACAAAATGTTCTTACTCTACTTAAAGTTTTGTCAGATAAGTTGATATTTAATTTTAATTTAAATCTTTTCATAAAAATCATACATTGTTAAAAAAGTAAAACTAAATTTATTTTTCTAACTTTTTTCCTTTCTCTTCTTCAAATATTCGACCAATTTGATAACCCTTATTTTTTAATTTTGATGAAAAATAAGCTTTTTCTAATTTTAAATTGTCGGATGAATCATCATCTTTAGGTAATAGATGACTAAAAGTATAATAAAGACCTTGGCTATCTTTAACGGAGCATTTTGTAAAATAGTTAAGCATTAAATCATAAGCATCATATAAATTCATAATAAAATTTTTATCATCTTGAATTTTTTCAGTTGATTGTTCTAAGATACATTTAAAATATTCATCGATAGTAACTAAAGCTTTTTCAGCTTCTACGCTACTACCATAAATTTGTCCTAAGGCATCATAAATAAGGGAAACATTATTTGTTGTATAGGCCTTTAAAACAATGTCAGGATCAATAAGTTCACAGATAAATTTAACTAAATTAGTTTCATAAAAATAATATTGATTATTAGTAAAAGGACTTTCAAGAATATATTCATTGACAATCAATTGTTGCATCCCCTCATTTAACCATCTAGCATCACAAGTACCAATTACATGTCCTTGTTCATGGGCTTTTACTAATTCACTAGGAAAAAGTTGAAAATAGACAATATCGTTATTTTCTTCTAAATAACAACCTTTTAGATTTTTATTTCCTACAAAATTAATAAAGGAAAACTGACTATCAACAGTTAGTAATCTTTGATAAAGATCTTCTTTATCAAGATATGGATTATCATTAAAATAATCAATATATTTATAAAAAATTTCTTTTTCTTCAGTATTTAAATATTCATTTTTTAAAACAGCATCTAAAAGAAAGTAATTATCATTATCATCAGGTATTTTTATTTTTAATTCTTCACCCAAATCTTGTAAAATAGTAGCTTGCCTTGCTTCTGATATAATAATCTCATCATCTTTAAATAGATTATCTACTTCTTCTTTTTTATCTAATGGGTTATAAGTAACTAAATCATGAGTAGTACTATAAGTTATAAAACCCATTGTAACACCAAGACAAACATTTACTAAGACTATTTTTTTCTTTAATGCCAATTTTGAATAAAACTTTATTTTTTCCCTTTTCATAAGCACCACGTGGCGTATTATAACAAAAATTGGTGAAAAAGTAAAAAAACGGATTTTACTCCGTTCTTAAAGCTTCAACAGGATTTTTGCGTGAAGCAATTTTTGATGGTATTAAACCTGCTATTACTGTTAAAAGCATACTTATAATAACTAAAATAGTAGCTCCTACTACTGGTAGTTGTGAAATATTATTTACATCAGTTACCTTTTTAATAATAATATTAATTGGGATATTTAAAATCAAGGTTGAGCCTATACCAATAAGACCAGCTATTAAACCAACAATAAAAGTTTCAGCATTAAATACTCTTGATATATCTTTTTTAGAAGCACCTATACTTCTTAAAATACCTATTTCCTTAGTACGTTCTAAGACAGAAATATAAGTAATTATTCCAATCATGATTGATGAGACAACTAATGATATACTAACAAAAGCCATTAATACATAACTAATAATATCGATAATATTAGTTACACTAGACATCATTAAACTTACATAATCAGTATAGTTAATAACATCATCTTCTTTATCGTTATCACGAGCTTTATCATTATAATCTTCAATTAAATCATTAATTTGTTCTTTAGAATCAAAATTTTTAGGATAAATATTAATCATACTAGGTTTAGCTAAATCAACAACACCTAAAGTACGCATATTATCATCATAGGTTGCTCCATACATTTTTACATAATTAGAAATTACTCTAGTCATTTCCTCTTGGGATAAAGTTGCAAGATAAGCACGTTCTTCTGGTTTTAAATCATTGATATTAAATTCAGCGTTTATATCTTTAAATTCCATGCCTGTAAAAACGTTTTTGTCTTTATGAGCTTTTTGTTGTTTAACTATTTCAGCTTTATTGATTTTACCAACGACATATTCAGTTAATTGTTTTGTATAGCCTATCTCACCATAGCTAACACTTACAACAGCGTCAGGTTTTGGGCGAATAATACCAACAACTTTTATCGTCTCAGCATTATCAACAATTTTTTTCATATAAGTTTTATCTTCTTCTTTATTAACCCAAATATTACCTTTTTTCTCATAATAGTCGGTATTTAATACTAATTTGAATGATAAAGATAAAATATCCTCATAAGTATATTCTGTAGCTTTAGATTCAAAAGTTTCACCATTAACCATTTTCTTTAAAAGACCATTTATTTCATCTTGGCTCTTTAGTCCAAGAGTATATAAAGTATAATCACTTACTTCGTTTTGTTCATTAACTACTAAAACTACTTCATTATATTTTTTAGGCCATGTACCAGCAACAACATCATATTGTGACTCTAACAATTTTTGATTGCTAAGTAATTCTTTCCACATATCATATTGTGATACACCCATATCAATTGTTCCATTAGTACTATCAGTAAAACCAATTTTTTCCATAACTGGACTTGGATTAACTTTTACAATATCTTTACTTGTATCGGCATTATAAAGTTGTAAATCTAGATTATAGGAATATTGAACATCGTTTGTTAACTCTTTTATATCCTTATTCTTATCGAGATATTTTTTAAAAGCCTCTAAATTATTAGTACTAATTTTTGATGTCATTGACATTACAATATCATTTAAAATATCATCAGAATAAATTTTATCTAAACCATGTTCCCTTTTATTTTTATTATTTCCCATCATCAGTTCCATCATTGATGACATATCAACAGTTGCTTCTTCAATAGTAATAGGATAAGATGATAAGGTCTCTTCTTCAACTTTATTAATATAATTTTGAACACCATTTGATAAAGATAAAATTAAAGCAATACCAATAATTCCAATACTACCAGCAAAAGCTGTTAGTAAAGTACGACCTTTTTTGGTCATTAAATTATTCAAACTAAGTCTTAGCGCTGTGATAAAAGACATATGTGTTTTTTTACCTTTACCCTTTTTTATAATTTCTTCATCTTCACCATCAAAAGGATCGGTATCATCAATTATATTTCCATCACTAATCTTAACAATACGTGTTGAATACTCAGATGCAAGTTCAGCATTATGAGTAACCATGATAACAAGTTTATCCTTAGCAATTTCTTTCAATAACTTCATAATTTGGACACTTGTATCAGAATCTAAAGCTCCTGTTGGTTCATCAGCAAGTAAAATATCAGGATCATTAACAAGAGCTCGAGCAATCGCAATACGTTGAACTTGTCCACCAGACATTTGATTAGGTTTTTTATTCATATGATCAGCCAATCCAACTTTTTTTAGAACTTTAATAGCTCTTTTTCTAGCCTCTTCTTTAGAGACACCAGATAAAGTTAAAGCTAACTCTACATTGGATAAAGCTGTTTGATGGGGAATCAAATTATAACTTTGAAAAACAAATCCAACTCGATGATTCCTATAAACATCCCAATCACGATCTTTATATTTTTTCGTTGATTTACCATTAATAATTAAATCACCACTAGTATATTTATCTAGGCCACCAATAATATTAAGCATGGTCGTTTTACCACTACCACTTTGTCCTAAAATGGAAACAAACTCACATTCACGAAATTTTAAATTAACTTTCTTTAAAGCCTGTTGCTTAAAATCACCAGTAATATAGGTTTTGTTAATATTTTTTAAATGTAACATATTTCATCTCCTACTATCAAAGTAATTATAACATGTATCTATTGTTTTAACAATTAATTTTATCATCAATAAACGTCAAAAGTTGATTATAATTCTGAGAACCCAAAATGTGTTTTTTAAAAATCAAACCAAGTTTATCTTGCTTAGTAGCAATAAATAGGCTATCCTTTTTTCTTTTTACCTTAACAATATCTTTATAATCATATTCAATAATTTGATTATCATTTAAAGATACTATCATCTTAGATGCAGTTAACTCTATTTTATATTTACCATAGGCATTATGTGTATCTTTATCATTTTTCTTTAAACTAAGAAAAACATAAATCTTAGTTGTAATAAATAAGACTAAAGCTAATATTAGTGTAAAAATGACACCACCAATTAAAAGAACTAATTTATCAAATAAATTTGATTTTATAGCTTCTAAAGTAAATAAAACATAAAGAACAATTCCTAAAATAAGAAAAATAATATTAGTATTATATCTTCTTTTAATTAATTCTTTTTTTAACTCTTTTCTTTGCCATGTATATTCAAATATCATTTATTATCCTCCAATAATGGTTTTAAAAATTTTCCTGTATAACTATCTTTAATTTTTACTAATTCTTCTGGTGAACAGCTAGCTACTAAATTACCACCTAAATCGCCACCTTCTGGTCCTAAATCGATGATAAAGTCGGAGGTCTTTATTACGTCTAAATTATGTTCTATAACAACAACCGTATCACCATTATCGACAATTCTATTTAAAATTACTAATAACTTTTTAATATCATCTACATGTAACCCTGTTGTTGGTTCATCTAGGATAAATAAACTTTTACCAGTTGGCTTTTTTTGTAATTCTTTGGCTAATTTAACACGACCAGCTTCACCACCACTTAAGGTTGGAGCACTTTGTCCTAATTTTATATAAGACAAACCAACATCAACTAACATTTGTAATTTCGTTTTTATTTTTTTATGATTTTCAAAAAATGTCAAAGCTTCTTCAACTCGCATATTTAAAACATCATTTATATTTTTACCTTTATATTTTATCTGTAATGTTTCACTATTATACCTCGTTCCACCACATACTTCACATGGTACATAAACATCTGGTAAAAAATGCATTTCAATCTTTTTTACACCATCGCCCCAGCAGGCTTCACAACGTCCACCCTTAACATTAAATGAGAAACGACTTTTATCATAACCACGCATTTTAGCTTCTTTAGTTTGGGCAAAAACATCACGAATATCATCAAAAACACCTGTATAGGTAGCTGGATTACTTCTAGGCGTTCTACCTATTGGGGCTTGGGTAATATCAATAACTTTATCGATATTATCTAACCCTTTTATCTTTTTATGCGCCCCTACTTTTTCTTTATTTTTATATAATTTATTAGCAATACTACGATATAAAATTTGATTAACTAAAGTACTTTTACCACTACCACTTACACCAGTAACACAAGTAAAAGTTCCAAGCGGTATTTTAACATCGATATTTTTTAAATTATTTTCACAAGCACCAATAATTTCAATCTTCTTTTTATTACCTTTACGACGTTTTTTAGGAACTTCAATTTTTAATTTTCCTGTTAAATATTTTCCTGTTAAACTATTTGGATTAGCCATTACTTCACTTGGTGTTCCACAAGCGATAACTTCCCCACCATGTTCACCAGCAGCTGGACCAATATCAACTAAATAGTCAGCTTGCAACATTGTATCTGTGTCATGTTCTACAACAATTAAAGTATTACCTAAATCACGCATCTGTAACATTGATTTTATTAGACGATTATTATCTCTTTGATGAAGTCCTATACTAGGTTCATCCAAAACATATAAAACACCCGTTAAATGTGAACCAATTTGGGTAGCAAGCCTTATTCTTTGAGCTTCACCACCAGATAAAGTTCCTGCACTACGATTTAAGGTTAAATAGCCTAATCCAACATTATTTAAAAAAGTCAAACGATCACTAATTTCTTTAATAACCATTTTTGATATTTCTTGTTGTTCTTTAGTTAATTTTAAATCATTAAAAAAGTCAATCATTTTAGAAATACTTAATTTAGTTAATTCATAAATATTTTTATGACCAACCTTAACGGCTAAAATAGAATCATCTAGACGAGCTCCATGACAAGTTGGGCACTCAAGTTCTGTCATAAATTGTTCAATCCAATCACGAATCCAACCACTTTTTGTTTCGATATAACGACGTTCAAGATTATTTACAATGCCTTCAAAATAATCTGATGTCGTACGTGTATTACCATTATTAGCGATATAGTTAAATTCCAAGATATCAGGACTTCCATACAAAATAATATCTAATTCTTTTTTACTTAACTTCTCAATTGGTTTATGCAAATCAATTTTATAATAGCGCGCTACTGTTTCAATTTGTGTCTTATTTATTGTGGCATCTAAGCTATAAGCAACGATAGCGCCTTCTAAAATACTTTTGCTTTTATCAGGTATTAATAAGTCAACATCTAATTTTAACTTAACACCAAGACCATTACAATCAGGGCAAGCACCATAAGGAGCATTAAAAGAAAACATTCTAGGTTCTAGTTCTGGCAAAGAAAAGTCACATTCAGGACAAGCATATTTTTCACTCATAACAATCTCGTTACCACCAACAACATCGATGACAACTTTACCCGAAGCTTCTTTCGTAGCTACTTCAATGGCCTCATATAAACGACTTCTAATCCCCTCTTTAATAATTAATCTATCAATAATAATACTAATATTGTGTTTTTTATTTTTCTCTAAAGTAATATTTTCTGATAAATCATAATCAATTCCATCAACAATTACTCTTGCATAACCATCTTTTCGAAGATTATCAAATAAATCTTTATGAGTCCCCTTTTCTCCATATATAACAGGGCTCAAAACTCTAATCTTAGTTCCAATATCTAACTTTAAAATTTGATTCGTCATCTCTTCAATAGATTGACTAGTTATTGGTTTATGATGAATAGGACAATATGGAACACCAACTCTAGCATATAATAATCTTAGATAATCATAAATCTCTGTTACAGTCGCTACCGTACTACGAGGATTTTTATTAGTTGTTTTTTGATCAATACTAATCGATGGACTAAGTCCTTCAATCGAATCTACATCAGGTTTGTCGGTTCCACCTAAAAATTGTCTAGCATAAGCACTAAGTGATTCAACATACCTTCTTTGTCCTTCAGCATAAATAGTATCAAAAGCTAAACTACTTTTACCACTACCACTTACACCTGTCATAACAATTAACTTATTTTTAGGTAATTCAATATCTATATTTTTTAAATTATTTTCACGAGCACCCTTGACAATTATTTTATCCATACTACCACCTCAAATAAGTATATTATAGCATAAAACATTTGATATTACTCAAATGTTTTTTTGTTATTATTATCTTTATTACTAAAAGATTGAATTATATCTTTACCACGATTTTGAAACAAAGGATCATTTATACGTTTATTATTTTCTTCATCTGAAAATGTTTCTAAAGCATCGGGGTCAACGTCAGGTGATGAAGCAGACGATAAAAGAACATTTCTCCTAACAATTTTACCACTAAGCAAGGTATCATTTTCAGCTGAAAGTTCTTCTAAACGACGATCTAATTCTTGTTTTTTCTTATTGCCTTTAAGATATTTATTTTTATTTGGTTTTTTATTTAACTCATTGCTTGTAACTAAATACTGTTGACGCTGACGAAACAATTCATTCATTATTTAACCCATTCGCCACCTAAGAAGCAATAATCTTGGTAAGCACAATCAACGATAGTAAAGGTATATTTATAAGATGACATCTTATTTTTTTCATTATAATTTTTAACGATATCTTCTAATTCTTTTTGATAATCTTTAGTCTTTAAAACACCTTTGGTTATTTGTCCCGTATAATCGGCATTTTTATAAAGTACATAACTATTATTTTGTTTATTAACGATTGCAAAAGCAACATAATTATTAACATATATTTCAACATTTTTATCTGAACTACTAGCTTCATATGGAACTTTTATATCGTAATATTCAATATTAGACGTTGGGGTAGTACCACAATTTCCATAATAAATATACTTAGCTTTTGCTTTATCATATTTCCATGTACCTACATACTTAGTACTCTTACTGTTAGCAGGAACGACAAAATTAGTAAGACTATACTTAGCCTTTTTCGTATATAAATTTTCAATACGCATTCTTAAATATCTTGCATCTAAAGATACCTTTTTAGAAGTACCACCACAATACTTACCAGTATAAGCACCATTATACTTAGCCATATTTCCTTCATAAACATCAACTAGTGCATTATATAATATATCGTTATTTGAAAAATCACTTATCGTAAGCTTATCTTTACTATAATAATTAGTCTTTTTCGTAACATCATTATGCATAATTGGATATTTTAAAGTACCTATAACTTCACTTTCTAAAGTAATCTTTTCATATTCTTTTTCTTTTGGCTGTTCAACATCAATACTAGGACGCCTACTGCTACTTTTTTGTTTACTTAAAATATTAGAAATAGTTGGGAAAAGAATAATCGCAATTAAAACCACAACTGCACATATAACTAATACTAACTTACTTGATTTGCTATCACGATTATTAACTGTTGAATCAACTTTATCATCATTAGCAGCTTCATCTAACTTAGGTTCAAAACTTACTGGGTTCGTTTTTTTAGGTATTGAAAACGAAGGCGCCACTTCCTTTTCCTTTTCAGCTTTTAAATTCTCATTATTTAACTCTTCTAATATTTCTTTACGTAGCCTTTCCTTTAATTGTTCTTCTGTTTCATTATTTTTATCCATTTTTATTCCTCCTTATATCAAAGCATCTCTAACATAAACACCAACACCATCTAAAGTATATATGTCAAGTTCATCTTCTTTAACCACTTTAATAAAACCTAAACCATTAATAACAATATCATTATGGGCTTTAACTTGAAGATGATGTTTAACTAAATTATTATTTATCTTATTTTTAAAATCACGGGTAATTTCTAAATCGTTAGCTATATAAAAAGTTAAACTATTATCATTTTCACAAGCAACCTGTAATAAATCTTCTATATTTAAAACCTGTGCCGTTTTAATCTGATAAGTTTTAGGCTTTATTTCTTTGTTAGGAATAATCCTTTTAAGAGTGCTTGAATCTAATAGATTAATCATACTACCTTCATCTAATAAACCAGGGGTATCTATTAAAGTCAAATGATTATCTATTTCAATATTCAAACTATCTATGGTCGTTGATGGAATCATACTCGTTGTAATAACGGGATTCTTGTCAGTATAATTATATAAAATTTTATTAATCATAGTCGATTTTCCTGCATTAGTAAAACCAACTGCATAAACATTTTTATCTTTTTGATAATATTTAATTTTATCCAATAATAAATCAAATTGGTAATTTCTTTTACTACTTATAATAATTGTATCAACAATATTTAACTTATATCTGTTAAAATAATTAACTAAATTAACATCATAAACAGATAATGGTAAAACATCCCTTTTAGTTAAAACAAGTAAAATGTCATTATGAAAATATTTACTCAAATCATCTAAATTTTTTGGAATATTAAATAAATCAACAACCAATAAAACTAGGCTGTTAGTTTTACCAACATTATATAAAATAGCTTCGAAATCTTCATTATTTTTAGTAATTATTTTATAATCACTATAATTTTTTATTCTAAAACAGCGCTCACATAAACTGTTACCAAAACTATTAGTATAACCTTCTTTATCTTTATCAGTCATCTGCATAATAGCGCCACATCCAAGACATTTATTCATAATATCTCCCTTTAGTAAATAAGTTATTTTTACGTAACTTCTTTAAAATTTTTTGTTCTTTTTTTCGCTTTAAAGTCGCAAAGAAAAATTCTTTAGGCGCTAACTGATCAACTAAAATCGTTGTAATTCCTACGTTGTTTCCCCCATAAACATCATCCATTAAAGAATCTCCAATAATTGCAAGTTCACTAAACTTTAACTCGTAAATTTTAATAATCGATAAAAACTTTCTAGGTCTTGGTTTACAGGCAACAGGACAACAATCAACTTCCAAAATATTTTTAAAAGGGCTTACTCTTTTCTTTAAACTATTAGAAAAAATAATTAACTTAAACCCTTTCTTCTTTAATTTATCGAATAAATCTTTAATTTCCTCATCTGGTACTTTAACATTAATAGGGACTAATGTATTATCTAAATCAAATAATAAACATTTAATTCCACGCTCTTTAAGTTGATCATAATTTATGTGATAAATATCTTTTTGATAGATATCTGGAATATATTTGTCCATTATCATCATCCCCTACATTGAAATTTTATCATAATTGTTTAAATTTATCAACAAATAAACAACAATATAAAAAGATAAAGACCAAATGACTTTATCTATTTTATACTATCTGTTTCGTATAAACTTTTATATATTTTACTAGTTTTAAGTAATTGTTCGTGGGTTCCAGACGCTACAACCATACCTTTATCAACAACATGAATAATATCTGCATCAATAATTGTTGATAGGCGGTGCGCAACAATAATAACAGTGTGATCTTCGACTAAATTATCGATAGCCTTTTTAATATAAGCCTGTGAATTATTATCCAAAGCACTAGTAGCTTCATCAAATAAAATAACTTTGCTATTTTTAGATAAAGTTCTAGCAATCGCTAAACGTTGTTTTTGACCACCAGATAAATTAACACCACCCTCACCTAAAATAGTGTCGTATTCTTTAGGTAAAGACATAATATAGTCATCTAAATAAGCTAAAGATGCATATTTTCTAATTTCCGATAACTTTATATTTGGTTTAATTAATTTAAAATTATCTTTAATACTACGATTAAAAATAAATGGCTCTTGACGAATAATAGATATATGACTGCGAAGTTGTTCTTCACTTAAGTCTTTAATATTAACACCATCTAATAAAATTTCTCCTTCAGTTGGATCAAAAATTCTAGTCATTAAATTAAACAAAGTTGTTTTTCCTTGTCCTGAAGCTCCTACAATCGCAATCTTTTTTGATGGTTCCATCTTAAGATTAAAATTATTTAAAGTAACCCCTTCATTAGGGTATGAAAAAGTAACACTTTTAAATTCAATTATACCTTTGACATCATCAATTGTTTTATCACCAAACTTATCATCATCATACAAACGATTTTCTAATATTTCATTAACACGACTTATAGATACAACAACTTGTTGATAAGTTTGCGTTAAATCATTAATATTTTCAATCAACCACATATAACGATATACATAATAAGTCATCGCAATAAAAAAGGTCAAAGATATCTGTTTATAATAAATTAAAATAACACATGTAATAAATACACCAACTTCAAGTAAACTTTTCAAACCACTTGTCAAAATATTAAACTTTCTTCTAATATCAATTTCGCGGACTGATTTATCATAAATTCTTCTAATAATAATTTTTAAATCATCAAGTAAACTTTTTTTAATTCCTAATGTTTTAATTTCTCTTATTCCTCTAATTGACTCTGTAGTTAAAGAAGTAAAACTATCTTGTTCTTTTTTTCTTTCTTTATGAATTTTTTCTAATAATGGATTATACTTTTTTAAAATCAAAAATAAAACTAACAAAAATAATAAGATTTCTAGACCTATAATCCATGAATTAAAAAAGATATAAAAAATAATAAGAAAGGAGCCAATCAAAGAAGATAAAACATTTAATAGCCTACCAAAAGTAAAACTTAAAGAATCTGCATCATTAGTAATTCTATTGATTATTTCACCACTAGATTTCTGTTCAAAAGCAACAGCTGGTAAATTTAAAGCTTTTTTATATGTAAAAAAACATAGTTTCCTTGTAAGTGAACTTTCAATTTTTAAAATCATTGAATTTCCTACATAAAGCACAATACCATTCAAAGTCAAATATATTAGTAAATATATAAGTAAATACATAATTGCCTTTTTTAAATATAGACCGGTTATAGCCTCAACAGCTGCACCATTAAGGTAACCTGCACATATTTCAGATAAGCCAGCAATAAGAATTAATAGGCTAGCAATAATTAATTTAAATTTATCCCCTTTAATCAAACTAGCTAAATTTCTAAATTCTTTCAAATTTTTCATATTATCACACCCATTAATAATAAATAAATATAATATGAGATTAAAAATTCATGTTGATTTTATCATTAAAAATTAATAAAGTCAATTTATTATTAAAGGTTGGATGTAGTAAACTAGATGTGGGAAAATATAAAAATATATAAAAAAAGAGAAAACACTCAAAAATTTAAAACTGTTATATAATTAATTTATCGAAAAATAAACAGACCTTTAATAAAAGCTCGAAGCTTAAAAGGTTTTAAGGAGTTGTTTTCTCAATGAATATAATATCATTATTTAACAGTTTTGTT
>CANRJK010000020.1 GCA_947630955.1 uncultured Bacilli bacterium
AATTTATTAATTTATTAACTTATTGATGATTAGATTGTTATATTTACATTGACATCTTACTTGTTAAGATGTCTTTTTCTTTTGCTATTGATTAATTAATAGTATTCATTACAAGTTTATTATCGTTGTACCTTGAGGAAGGCATGGTATTTTTTTAATATTTCATATTTTTTTTCCAATCTTTTTTTGTTAATTTAGATTCTTTAGGTCTGACTTTTTTGACCTTTTGAAGCCATAAGAAAAAACTTCCTTTCAGAAGCGTATTCTACCACAATTTTTTTAAGCTGATTTTTTTATTAATGTCTTTCTAAGAGGTACAGTTTAAATTATTGTGAATTTTTTATATTTTCTTTTATAATATTTAATAAATCTATCAAGTAATATATATAATGTTTATCTAAGTTAATAGTATCTAAAGTGATAATTAACTCTTTATTTTTCATACTAAATCTAAATTTACGAGTTAGACTACATACATCTAGGAATAATTTATCACCACTTATGTTATCAGATATATCTGAAGGTAAAGTAATAGATATAAAGTTTTTAGTTTGATGAACTTTAGTAATATTAAGACTATTAGCTAAATGTTCAAATAATTCTTCATACATATAAATAATTATGTCGTCATTTAATGTACCAAAACGATCTTCTAATTCTTTTTTTATTTTATTTAATGTTTCTTCAGAATCTATTTGATTAATTTTTTGGTGAATTTCTATTCTTATTTCTTCATCTTGAACATAGTTATCATTAATTGTTGTTGCAACTTCAATTAAAGGTAATTTATCACTTTTTTCTTCTTCTTTTACAGATATTCCTTTTAATTTATCTACTTCTTCATTAAGCATTTTTAAGAATAATTCTACACCTACTGTATCAATAAAACCAGATTGTTCACTACCTAAAATATCCCCGGCTCCCCTTATTGATAAATCACGCATAGCTATAGCAAAACCACTACCTAGTTCTGTGAATTCTTTTATAACGTTTAATCTTTTAATTGCTACATCACTTAGTGTTCGCCCTTTTTTATACATTAAGTAACAATATGCTATCTTATTACTACGCCCTACGCGTCCTCTTATTTGATACAATTGAGATAAACCAAAACAGTCAGCATCCATAATAATTAAGGTATTAACAGTTGGAATATCTATTCCTGTTTCTATAATAGTTGTACATAGCAAAATATCATATTCACCTTGTTGAAATTTTATCATGGTATCTTCTAATTCTTGTTTATTCATTCGACCATGTGCACACATTATTTTAGCTTCTGGAACAAGAGAAGATATTTCTTGCGCTTTTGATAGCATATCTTCTATATGATTATAAAGAATAAAGACTTGCCCATGACGTGATAATTCTTTGTATATAGCATCTTTTATTACTTGTTTGTTTTCTTCTAATACATAAGTTTGAACAGGATAACGATTATTTGGTGGGGTTTCAATTAATGATAAGCTTCGAATACCTGTCATTGACATTTGCAAAGTTCTAGGTATTGGAGTAGCACTTAATGTTAAAACATCGATATTTGTTTTATATTTTTTTATTTTTTCTTTATGTTTAACACCAAATCTTTGTTCTTCATCTATTACAAGTAATCCTAAATTTTTAAATTGAATGTCATCACTTAAAAGACGATGAGTACCAATAAGTAAATCAATTTTTCCATCTTTTATTTTTTCAATAATTTCTTTTTGCTTTTTTAAAGGTACAAAGCGATTAATTACTTCTATTTCAACATCAAAACCTTTAAAACGCTCGATAGCATTGTTATAGTGTTGGGTTGATAAGATGGTTGTTGGACATAAAAATGCGGCTTGTTTACCCGATAAAATAGCTTTAA
This sequence comes from uncultured Bacilli bacterium, assembly GCA_947630955.1. Classification (GTDB taxonomy): domain Bacteria; phylum Bacillota_I; class Bacilli_A; order RF39; family UBA660; genus UBA5578. The sequence continues at coordinate 1,856 of CANRJK010000020.1, forward strand.
ATATAGCACGAAAAGCTACTTCAGTTTTACCATAACCAACATCTCCACATAATAAGCGATCCATCGGTGTTTGTTTTTCCATATCTTTTTTTACATCTTCAATAGCGTGCAACTGATCTGGAGTTTCTTTATAGATAAAGGCTTTTTCAAACTCTAATTGGGTATCATCATCTTTAAAAAAAGCAAAACCTTTGGCACTTTCTCTTTCAGCATATAATTTTAGTAAGTCACCAGCTATATTTTCTATTTTAGAACGAACTTTTAGTTTAGTTTTTTGCCACTCTGTTCCGCCTAGTTTATTTAATTTAGGCACAGCTCCATCACTTGATGAGTATTTCGTTATTAATTCCAATTTTTCAACAGGAATATATAATTTATCTTTATCTTTATATTCTAATTGAAGATAATCCTTTTTTAATCCATTTTTTGTTAATGTTTTAATCCCACAATAAATACCAATACCATGGACATTATGAACAATATAATCGCCTATTTCAAGTTTATTAATGTCTCTTACTTTAGTTCCTATTTTAAAGTTAGTTTTATAAATTGTATTATTTTCTTTTTTGTTATATAATTCTTTTTCACTAATAACAACATAATCATCAATAATATAACCTTCAGAAATTTTAGAAATAATAATATTTATTTTATTTTTAAATATGTTATTAGCGTTTGTTAAAACAATATATGGATTATTTAGGTGTTCTATTAATTTATTAGCTAGATATCTATTACTAATAACAATTATAACGGTTTTTTTATCAGTTATATATCTATTTAATCTTTGATTCATAGAAGCTTGTTTACCATCAAAATTTTCTAAGTAGAAAGAATGATATTTTTTTATGTTTTTTGTCTTAGCAAGTTCATTATCAAAGTTTAAAAAATATAAAGTATTTTTGGGAATATCAAATGAAAACATATACTTCAAATCAGGTTCTTCATTATTTAAACGATATTCTTCTATTTCATCAGTTAATAAATTAACAGCTGTTTCGATGGCTTGATAATCATTTAAAATAATATAAGGATTGTTTATATATTCATATAAATGCATTGGAGTAACATAGTTAGGTAAATATTTTTGCTTTAATGAAGAATCTGTTTCTTTACCAGTTAAAAATTCACTATTTGGAGTTATTTCTATTTGCTTTAATTCTTTAATTGTACGCTGATCTTCAACACTAAATTCTCTAATACTTTCAACTGTATCGCCCCAAAATTCAATACGAATTGGATTTTCCCTGCCTATTGGGAAAACATCTAAAATATATCCCCTAATGGCCATTTCACCTGTTTTATTAACTATTGGTTCACGTTGGTAGCCAATGGTATATAATTTATTAGTTAATTCACTTACTTTGTATTCGTCATTGTTCTTCAAAAAAATATGACTATTTAAATAAATATCTTTAGGTGGGAGAAAGCGTAGATATCCCATTAAATTAGTAACAATAATTGCTTTTTCTTGAATTATTTTCTCAAGTGTTTCTAGTCTCGTAATTTTAAATTCTGGTGAGATAGCTAAAGCTTCACTAGTAAGAAAATCATCCATTGGAAAAAAATAAACATGTTCTGTATAGTTTAAAAATTTTTGATAATATTGATTTGATTCATAAATCGAAGAACACACGAAAATAATAGAGTTTTCTCTATTTTCAAACATATTAACAACATATTGAACTCTTAATTCTGATGTTAATCCATTAATGGCTTCTATTTCATCATCAAAATTAGTATTACGAAAAAAAGAAAAAACATTTTCCATTTTATCACCTTTCAAAATATAAAAGTAAATAATATTATCAAATAATTTTAAACTTTTTTATTATATTTATTCATTAAGTTATCAAAACTCATTACGCCATAATCTTTAAATATATCGATTACAATATTTAAAACATCCTTTAATTTAGTCAATTCTTCGTCAGTAAATTTTCCTAAAACATAATCTTTTGTATCCATCGTTTTGTTATTTGAAATGCCTATTTTAAGACGATTATATTTTTGGGTATTAAGGTTCGCCTCAATATTTTTTAGGCCATTATGACCACCACTACTACCTTGATATCGTAAACGATAAATACCAATTTGTGTATCTAAATCGTCATGAATAACAAGCATATCTTTTAAATCTATTTTAAAAAAGTTAACATAGTCTTTTATAACTTCGCCAGATAAATTCATATATTTTTCTGGCTTTAAAAGCAAATATTTTTCACCATTATAATTAGCTTCAGCATAAAAGCCAGAAAATTTTCTTTTCTTAAATTCAATGTTTAGATATTTAGCTATCATATCTAAAGCCATATACCCAACGTTATGGCGTGTCTTTTCATATTCTTTGCCAGGATTTCCCAGTCCAACAATAAGTTTCATTTTTATCACTTTCCTTGATTTTTTATATATTCTTCATATACTTCACTTTTCTTTAAATTTCTTTCTTTTGCAACTATTTTAATAGCGTCTTTACTAGAGTATCCATCATCAATATATAGATTTATATGTTCCATAACTGACATTGTAAATTCTTCTTGTTTTTTATTTCCCGAAACAACAATAACTAATTCTCCTTTAAAATCAATGCTTTTAGCTATTATTTCACTAATAGTTCCACGATAAACTTCTTCATATTTCTTAGTTATTTCCCGGGAAATGCTTATAGGTTTATCACCCAAAACCTCAAGCATATCATTAAGTGTTTCATTAATACGATGTGGTGCTTCATAAAATATCATCGTGGCTGATTCATTTTTTAATTGGTCCAATTCTTTTCTTCTTTTACTTTTTTTACTATTTAAAAAACCATAAAAAAGAAAAGGTTTAGGAGTTAATCCTGACATTATTAAAGCTGGAATTAAAGCATTAGGACCAGGAAGTCCTACAACATTATAACCTTTTTCAATAGCGTATTTAGCTAATTCATAACCAGGATCACTAATAATTGGTGTTCCTCTATCACTAACTAAACCTACATTTAAACCATCTTCTAAGAATGATAGTAATTTTTCACGATTATTTTTTTCGTTATGTTCATGGTTAGCTATCATCTTTTTTGAAAGTCCAAGATAATTTAATAACTTTCCTGTTTCGCGAGTATCCTCACAAAATAAAATATCAACTAATTCAAGTATTTTAACAGTTCGATATGTTAAGTCATCCATATTTCCAATAGGAGTTGGTATTAAATATAAAGTAGGAGTATTATCGTAACTTTTTTGTGACATATATTCACCTCAATTATTTTCAAACATTTTCTTTATTTCTTCAGTATAATTACCATCTTTAGTATGAGAATATAAAGGTGGTAAAATTTTAAGACCAGGAAGACCGTTTTTTCGACCTTCAATTAATAAAATATTAGCTGGTTTATCTTCATGAGGATAGACAAAACGAATTTTTTTAGGTTCAATATTATTTTCACGCATTTGTTCTATAATATCGACAAGACGTTCTGGACGATGAACTACGGCTATTACACCATTATTATTAAGTAGATATTTAGCTATCGTCATTAATTGTTTTAAGTTTAATTTCACCTCGTGACGTGCGATAGTCTTATAATCACTATTATTAATATTGGAATCTTTTTGATATTTAAAAAAAGGAGGATTACAAGTTATTACATCAAAACTGCATGGTTCATATTTTTTATAAAGTTCATTTATATCACTATTAATTATTTCAATTTGATGTTCTAAATTATTTAATTTTATACTTTCAGACGCTAAATTATAAACTTCTTTTTGTATTTCAACACCAATAATTGGAGCTTTTGTCTTAGTTGATAAAATAAGAGGAATAGGTGCATTTCCACAACCAATATCCATAATTTTTTTACAATGTTTAGGTAAAGTTACAAAATTTGGAAGTAAAACAGAGTCCAAAGAAAAACTAAACATATTTGGATCTTGAATGATAAATAAATTTTTATATCCTAGTAAATAATTAGTTACTTTCATTGCATTCACTACTAAATTCAACAATTCCAATGTCAGGGATATTTACTTTATATGTTCGTTTTAAGACATCAACCGCTACAACTTTTCCTTCACCTTTATCAGTTTTCACTTTTTTATTCATCTGTGGCAAGCCTTTACTGCATTCTTTATAACATTCATTTTCATATTTTAAGCAACAAAGTAAACGCCCACATATACCATTTATTTTTGATGGATTTAAAGCAATATTTTGCGTTTTAGCCATATTGATAGATATAGAATCAAAATCGTTCATAAATTTTGAACAACATAATGGGCAACCACACTGACCATAGCCACCAATTTCTTGAGCACGATCTCTTACACCAACTTGGCGAAGTTCAATACGTGTTTTATAAATATTAGCTAAATCTTTCGCTAAAGAACGAAAATCGACACGGCTATCAGCCATGAAACGGAAGAATAATTGCTTACGATCATGCGTAAAAGAAGCATCAATAATATACATATTCATTTTATATTTTTCAACTAATTTACGGCATTTTTGCAAAGCCTTTTTAGCATCTTTTATATTTTTTTCATTTTGTTCATAATCTTTTTTTGTAGCTAAACGTAAAACAGGATTTAAAGGAGCAACTAATGTTTCTTCTTTTATCTCATTTATCTTCGTAGCTACTTCAGCAAATTGGATGCCTCTTTCTGTTTCAACAATAACCTTATCACCAATATTTAAATCAAAATCTTGTGGTAAAAAATTGTATATTTTCCCATGTTTTTTAAAAATGATACTAATAACTTTAATCATAATCATACCTCACTTAATAAGATAACTAACTTGTCCATTAATAAATTAGCATTTAAATTATACTTTATATTAACTTTAAGTTTCATAATTATTTTAATTTTTTCAGAAATCTGTTTTAAATTGTTTTTGTTAGCAACCTCAACTAAAGATTGTTCATAATCACAAAAATAAGAGCTTTCAATATTTAATAATTTATTTAAAACATCTTTATAATACAATACAAAAAGGTCAAAAGCAACCATTAATTTTTGGCGATCATTAAAAACTTCAAGAAAGTCTTTATTCTTATAGATGATTGTTTCTTCTTTCTTTTTTTCTAAAAATAGGATATATTCAATAACTTCATCAATATAACTTAGCCCAACATCAGCAATAAAACTCTCATATAAACTTTTTTCATTATATAAGTATTTTCCAATAGCTTGAAGAGAATTCTTTTCCTGATTTGAATTAATATTTTTTTTAAATGATAGAATTTGACATCTTGAAATAATAGTTTCTAATAATTGATACATGTTGTCCGTTAATAGTATAGCTATTATTCCTTCAGGAGGCTCTTCTAAAAATTTTAATAAAGAATTAGCAGCTGAAATATTTAATTTATCTGCTTCAGTAATAATATATATTTTTTTATTACCTGATAAAGATTTAGTCATAAATTGTCTTTGTAATTCATCTAGTTGTTCTTTTTTTATCCATTGACCATCAGGACGAATAATTTTTATTTCTAAAAAGTTTGAAGTATCAATATTATGGCATTGCACACAATTACCACAATTTGATAGATTACTATAATTATTTGGACACAACAAAAACTTAGCAAAAGCTAAGGCAATATCTAATCCTTTAGAATAACCATTTAATTCAAAAAGATAAGCATGTGAAAACTGGTTTTTGTTAATAGAATTTTTCATAACTCTATAAACAATTGGTTGTTCTTTAACATAATCGTCCAACATATTTAGCACCTACATCCTAAAAAGCGTATATTAGTACAATAATTAAACTTATAAGTCCTGTTACTCCAAAAATAGCGACATATCCAATTGTAAAAAAATTTAGTGGTATAGGTAAATTCAGGGGTTGCGCTAAAACATTATAACCATAAATTAAAAAGGCACCAACAAGTATTTTTCTAAGTATTTTAAATATTTTAGACATATTATCACCTATATTATAATATGTCTAAAATAATCAATAATAACTAGTTATCTTCTGTAACTTCTTTTCGATTTTCTAAAGCAAGAGAAAGAGTTAAAGAATCAACATAGTCTATCTCTGTTCCTAGTGGAACACCATGAGCTATTTTAGAAACAATAACATCCTTGTTTTTTAATAATTTTGATATATATAAAGAAGTTGTTTCACCTTCAATACTAGGTTTTACTGCTAGTATAACTTCTTTAATTTCATCTTTATCAATACGACTTATTAATTTATCAAGATCAATATCCTCAGGATTTACGCCATCTAAAGGTGAAATCAAACCATTAATTACATGGTAATAACCATTGAAAGTTCCTAATTTTTCAAACAAAATTATACTTTTTGGATCCTCTACCACACAAAGTAGTTTTTTATCACGTTTTTTATTTTTACATATATCGCATATTTTATCTTCGGTTAAATTGTTACAAATTGAACATTTTTTTATTTTCTTTTTTGTATTCTCAATTGATTTAGAAAATAAATCAATTACTTCTTGATCTAAATCTAAAAGCGCTAAAGAATATCTTTCAGCTGTTTTTTCCCCAACACCTGGGATTTTTTTAAAGCATTCAATTAAATTTTGAATAGTTGTTGGATAATGCATTAAAATAAACCTGGAATGTTAGGCATGCCTTTGGTATAAGCACCCATCTTTTCAGTTGTTTCGGTGTCTATTTGTTTATTAGCATCATTTATTGCGACAACAAGCATATCTTCTAACATTTCTATATCTTCTTTATCCAATTCTTCAGCTTCAATTTTAATACTTTTAACTTCTTTATTACCTGTCATAACTACTGTTACTAAAGAACTTTTTCCCACAAATTCTTTATTATTTATCTCTTCTTGTGTTTTTTCCATATCTTTTTGTAATTTTTTAACTTGATTCATCATTGCTTGCATATTCATAATTATTCCTTCTTTCTATTTTATTCATATTCTATTATATCATTAAACATTTCTTCAATTTCGTTTTTTTCTGGCTCTTTTTCTTTTTTAGTAAGAAAAATATCATCTAATTGAATGATTTCCTCTTCATACTGATATTTTTCTTTATTTTTGTTGTAATCATCCTTAATGAAATTCCAATCATCCATATTAATAGCAATAGCTCGACATTCTTTATTCAAACATTTGTTTAGTATTTGTTCAATATTTTGCAATTCTAAATTAAAAGAATCTGCCATTAATTCATTTTGATACATAAACATCATATATTGTTTACTTACAGCTTTTAGTTCACCATCTTTAATTAAAGAAACTTGCTTACCATAAATTTCATCGTCAAGATATTGATCAATATTAAGAAGTTCTTGTTTAATTTTTTCCCTTTCACGCTGTGAAAAACTACACAAAGCATTTTTTATACGAGTGTTTTTCAATTGGTCTAATTTGCTTTTATCATAATTAAAATTTATTTCTTTTTTGACCTTTGTTTCTTCCTTTAAAACTTTTTTTTCTTCTTTTATAACGGGCTTTGGTTGATTATCATCTTGTCTTTTAATCATTTTAGTATCGTTTATATTTTTTATTAATTCTATTTCTAATAGTAATTTACTATCATTGGTATTTTTTAATTCTGTGATTAATTTTGATAATGATTTTATATAGACATATATATCATTTTGATGATAATTTTTTATTTTTTCATAAAAATTTGTTTTTTTTAAAAGTAAATCTGGAGCATTTAAATAGATTAAACAATTTCTTAGGCACTCTATTATTTCTTGAGTTATTTTAACAATATTTTTACCACTATCATCATAATTTTCTAAATCAGTTATAATACCAACTAAATCTTTATCTAATAATTTAATTACAAAATTTTCTATTTCAGTTGGTAAAACAGTTCCATTAATATCATGGATATCTTTGATAGTTATTTCATCATCACTATAAGCTACAGCTTGATCTAAAAGACTTATTGAATCACGCATACCACCATCTGATAATCTAGCTATTTCTTTTAAAGCTTCATCAGTTACTTTTATTTTTTCATTTTTAGCTATAGTTTTAAGTCGTTCAACTATTTTATCATTACTAACCTTTTTATAATCAAAACGTTGGCAACGCGATAAAATGGTTTTAGGAATTTTATGAGGTTCCGTAGTAGCAAAAATAAAAATAATATGAGCTGGTGGTTCTTCAAGCGTTTTCAATAAAGCATTAAATGCTTGATTAGTCAGCATATGAACTTCATCTATTATATATATTTTATACTTACTATTGGTTGGAACTAAAGTAATTTTATTTCTTATTTCTCTTATCTCATCAACACCATTATTAGAAGCAGCATCAATTTCAATAATATCAATATTTTGGTTATTGTTTGCTTGTTCACATGAAACGCATTTATTACATGGTTCCATATTTTTTAAATTTTGACAATTTAATATTTTAGCAAATATTTTAGCAATACTAGTTTTTCCTGTTCCTCTTGGGCCAGCAAATAGATAAGCATGACTAACAATATTATTTTTGATTGAATTTTTTAGTGTTTTAACGATAACATCTTGCCCTACTATTTCATCAAAATTTTTAGGACGATATTTTCGATATAAGGCTTGATGCATATTATCACCTCTTACTAGTTATATTATACACTTTTATAAGTTAAAAAAAAAGAAACTATCTTTTATCTGAAAAGAAATTTTTTAATAATTTTGTTATTTTTTCTTGATATTCTTTATCTTCTACTTTTTTAATTTGAAAATAGTAATTAGAAGGTATTTCTTTTAATATTTTTTTAATACTTTCTATTCCACCAAATTTATTATTATCAACTAAATAATAAACTTTATTAATTCTTGACTGTAGTATAGCACCACAACACATAAAGCAAGGTTCCATAGTTATATACATATCACATTCATTCAATCGCCAAGTTTGTAATTTTTCACTAGCTTCTTTGATTGCTAGTAACTCGGCATGATATATTGAGCAATTTAATTGTTCTTTTAAATTATGTGCTTTAGCAATTATTTTTCCTTTATAAGTAATAACAGCTCCAATAGGAATTTCTCCTTCATTATAAGCTTGACAAGCTTCTTTAAGTGCTTCTTCAAAATATTTTTCCATTTTATCATCTTCCTAAGTTTCATGTGAAACAAAAAAGCGCACACACTTAGGAACTCTTAAGGCTGCTGTCTTCCGACTCTGACCTGGTTCAAGTATAAATGTTGCGCATTTAAAATATATAATATTTTTTAAAAAAAATCAAGAGTTTCATGTGAAACTTTTTTATTTGATTGACAACATTTTACAAAAAAAGAGTAATTAATGTTTTTTTATTACTCTTCTTCAACTTTAATTTCTTCCGTTTCCTCTAAATTTTCTGACTCCTCTTGTGGATCAATAATAGCAATCGTACTAACTTTTTGGTTATCTTTTAAATTAATTAATTTAACACCTTGTGCAACACGACCTGTTGAAGATACCTGATTTAGTGATAAACGAATAATAATACCACTATCAGTTATAATCATTAAATCTTCATTACCTTCAACTATTTTAAAGGCAACTATATTACCATTTTTCTCGGTTACATTAAGTGCTTTTACACCTTTGCTACCTCTATGTGTCATACGATATTGATCTATTTTAGTCTTTTTACCATAACCATTTTCAGTTACAACTAGAACATCATCGTTTCCTGATGAAAATTCCATTCCAACAGCATGTCCATCTCCAACATCAATACCACGAACACCGGATGCTGTTCGACCCATAATTCTAATTTCACGTTCATTAAATCTAATTATTCTACCATTTGATGAAGCAATTAATATTTCAGCATTTCCTTCTGTTATTTTAGCTGATATTAACTCATCATTTTCTTTTAGAGTTATAGCTATCTTACCATTAGTTCTAATATTTTCAAATTCTGAAATATTAGTTCTTTTTATAATACCATTTTTAGTACATAAAACTACATAAGCAGGAACATCTTTAGGAGTTGCTTTTAACATAACATTAACTTTTTCATCTTTATCAAGTGGTAATAAGTTTATTATTGGTAAACCTTTAGATTGACGACTATATAAAGGTACTTCATAACCTTTCATTCGATATACTTTACCTTTATTAGTAAAGAACATAATATAATCATGAGTTGTCATATAAAGAATATTTTCAACATAGTCTTCTTCATTAGTTGCCATTCCTTTAATTCCAACACCACCCCTGTTTTGAGATTTATAGGTATCACTTTCAACTCGTTTAATATATCCTTTATTTGTTAAGGTTACAACTAAATCTTCAACAGGTATTAAAGATTCATCATCAATGTAATCTATTGCTGTCATATCAATAGTTGTTCTTCTATCATCAGCATATTTATTTTTAATTTCGGTCAATTCTTGTTTAATAATATCTAAGACTTTTTGATTACTTGCTAAAATAGAATTTAATTCATCAATTAGCTTTAATAAATTAGTTAATTCTTCTTCTATTTTGTTTCTTTCTAAGCCAGTTAAACGACGTAATTTTAATTCTAGAATACTATCAGCTTGAATTTGAGTTAATTCAAAATTAGACATTAATTCATCACGAGCTATTTGATCTGTTTCAGATTCTCTAATTATTTTAATAACACGGTCAATATTACCAAGAGCTATTTTATATCCTTCTAAGATGTGAACTCTTGCTTGTGATTTCTTTAAGTCAAATTTTGTTCTTCTAATGATAACTTCTTTTTGATGATCAATATATTTTGAAATAATGTCTTTTAATGGTAAAGTCCTTGGCGTTCCATTGTCTAACATTAAAAAGATAATTCCATAATTAACTTGAAAAGCTGTGTGTTTATATAGATTATTTAAAATAACTTGGGCATTAGCATCCTTTTTAAGAGTAATAGTTATTTTAACACCATCTTTTAAGTCAGTATGATAATCGGAAATACCATCAATTACCTTATTATGAACTAATTCGGCAACTTTATTTTTTAAGTCCATCGTATTAACACCATAAGGTACTTCGCTAATAATAATTTGAGTGTGATTACTATTTTCTTCAATCGTAGCACGACTTCTGATAGTAATTGTCCCACGACCTGTTTCATATGCTTTTCTTATTCCTGAATTACCAAGAATAATACCACCAGTTGGAAAATCTGGTCCTTTTATATGTTCCATTAAGCCAGTCGTATCAATATCTGGATTATCAATATAGGCAATACATCCATCAATTACTTCTCCTAAATTATGTGGAGGAATATTAGTTGCCATACCTACAGCAATACCCATTGAACCATTAACTAAAACATTAGGAAAACGACTTGGTAATACTCTTGGTTCTTTACTTGTTACATCAAAGTTATCGTCCATATCAACAGTATCTTTGTTTATATCTTTAAGTAATTCTAACGATATTTTAGCTAATCTTGCTTCCGTATAACGGTAAGCAGCAGCTCCATCACCTTCAATATTACCAAAATTTCCATGGCCATCAACTAACATATAACGTTGATTGAAATCTTGAGCTAAACGAACCATAGCATCATATATACTAGAATCTCCATGTGGATGATAATGACCCATTACATAACCTACAGTTGTAGCTGATTTTTTATGAGGTTTATCTGGTGTATTACCCTCCTCATACATTGACCATAAAATACGTCTATGAACAGGTTTTAGACCATCACGTAAATCTGGAATGGCACGTGAAGTAATTACACTCATTGAATAATCAAGAAAAGAATCTTTTACTTCATCAACAATATTATTTTCTGATAAACTATCACGTTCGTGAAATTTATCACTTTTTTCATCTTTATTTGGTTTAGAATTTTGTTCTTCATTTTGTAGTATATTTTCATCATCACTCATTTATATTACCTCCTAAATATCAAGATTCTTAACTAATATTGCGTTTTCTTCAATAAATTTTCTTCTTGGTTCTACTTCATCACCCATTAATTTTTCAAATATGGCATCTGCAGCTACGCAATCAGCTACTGTAATTTTCCTTAAAACACGCTTATTTATGTCCATAGTTGTTTCATTGAGTTCTTCAGCGTCCATCTCTCCTAAGCCTTTCATACGAGCTATTTCTGCACGATTACGGACGTTTTCTGGTAAAGCTGCTAGGTACTCATCTTTTTCTTTTTCATCCAAAGTATATTTTCTCGTTTTACCATGCGTTATTCTAAAAAGTGGTGGCTGAGCAGCATAAACATGTCCTTTTTCAACAATAGGACGGAAAAAACGATAGAATAAAGTTAATAATAAAACACGGATATGTGAACCATCAACATCGGCATCAGTCATAATAATAATTTTGTCATATCTTAATTTATCTAAATTAAATTCTTCCCCTATTCCTGTACCAAAAGCCGTTATAATTGTCCTTATTTCTTCATTTCCTAAAGCTCGATCAAGACGATTTTTTTCAACATTAAGAATTTTTCCTCTAAGTGGTAAAATAGCTTGAGTCATTGAATCACGACCTTTTTTAGCTGAACCACCAGCTGAATCTCCCTCGACAATAAATATTTCTGATACTTTAGGATCTTTACTTTTACAATCAGATAATTTACCAAAAAAATTACTAACTGCTAAATCACTTTTTCTAGTTATTTCACGAGCTTTTTTAGCAGCATTACGTGCTCTACAAGCAAGCATAGCTTTTTCAACTATCGCTCTTGCTTCATCAGGGTTTTCTAATAAAAATTTTTCAAATCCAGTACTAAAAACATTATCGGCAAGTTTTCTTACTTCTGAATTACCTAATCGACCTTTAGTTTGACCTTCAAATTGAGGATTTGGATGTTTACAAGAAATAATCATAGTCAAACCTTCTTTAACATCATCACCTGTTAAAGATTCATCTTTTTCTTTTAAAATACCTGCTTTTTTAGCATAATTATTTATTACTCTTGTTAAAGCTCTTTTTACACCTTCTTCATGTGTACCACCATCATGGGTATTAATATTGTTAACAAAAGAATAAATATTTTCATTATAACCTGTGTTATATTGCATAGCTACTTCAAAAATAACATTATCTTCTGAACCTTCTAGATGAATAATATTTTCATGAATAGGTGTTTTTTCTTGATTAATAAATTTAACATATTCAGAAATACCACCTTCATAAATAAAAGATTCACCTGTTGTATCTTCTTCATCACGGTCATCTCTTAATGTTATTTTTAATCCTTTATTTAAAAATGCTAATTCCCTACTTCTTACTTTTAAAGTATTATAATCATATATATCAGTATCAAAAATATCTGGATCTGGTTTAAAAGTAACAACTGTTCCCGTACGATTTTCATCACACTTACCAATAATTTTTAAAGGTTCTACTGTATGTCCACCATCTTCAAAACGAATAAAATAAATATTACCATTTTTATATACTTTTACTTCTACCCATTTTGATAAAGCATTAACTACTGAAGCACCAACACCATGTAAGCCACCAGAAACCTTGTAGCCTCCTCCACCAAATTTACCACCTGCGTGCAAAACAGTATAAACTGTTTCAACAGTTGATATTTTTGTTTTTGGGTGAATATCAACAGGAATACCACGTCCATCATCTTTAACAGTTATAGAATTATCTTTATTAATTATTAATTCAACATTATTACAATATCCTGCTAAAGACTCATCAATAGCGTTATCAACAATTTCCCAAACTAAGTGATGTAATCCTTTAACATCAGTTGTTCCTATATACATACCAGGTCTTTTTCTTACTGCTTCTAAACCTTCTAAAACTTGAATATCTGAAGCATCATAATGTTTTTCATTCACTTTCCTTCACCTCTTTGACTTTAATTAGTTTTCCATTTTCAATTTTAAATAATTTCGATTTTTTAATTAATTTTTTATCTAAATTATTAAGTTCTGTTGTCGTTATTATTGTTTGAATATCTTTACTAATATATTTTAATAAATTATTTTTCTTATTATCAGATAACTCACTAAATACATCATCTAAAAGTAGAATAGGTGTCGTTTGTCGATATTTTTTAAAAATTTCAATTTCTGATAATTTAAGACATAAAATAGCTATACGTTGTTGACCCTGGGAACCAAATATTTTTAAATTATTTTGATTTAATAAAAATTCAAAATCATCTTTATGTGGCCCATAGTTAGTACAGCTCATTTTAATATCATACTTTAAATAATTATCATAGTATTTTTTTAAAATACTTCGACTTTTTTGATCATCTTTTATATCAATATCAATTGATGGTTTATATTTAATATTAAAATTATTAATATTTCCAATATCTTGATAAATTTTTTCACAATATAAATTTATTTTTTCAATATATTTATAACGCATTTTAATTAAAATAATAGCTTTTTCTATCAAATAATTAGTCAATATTTCAAAATAATTCATATCAACATTTATATTCATATTCATTTTTTTTAAATATTCATTTCGCATTCTTAATAATTTATTGTAATCGTTTAAAACAATGAAATAATTACTATATAATTGTGATAATTGCAAATTAAAATATTTTCTTCTTATTTGTGGTGATCCTTTTAAAAGTTCTAAATCATCGGGATAAAAAATAATAATATTCATATTAGAAATATAGTCACTAACTTTCTTAATATTAGTTCCATTTATTTTTAATTTTTTATTATTATTTTCAATTTCAATATTTAAATCAATATCTAAACTACCATTATTAATAGCTCCACTTATTATAGCTTTTTTTGAACTATCTTTAATTAGATTATTATCAATAAAAGAACGATGTGATTTAGTAATACCTAAAACGTATATACTTTCTAGTAAATTAGTTTTCCCTTGAGCATTATCACCATAAATAATATTAATACCTTTGTAAAAGCGGGTTTTTAATGATTCATAATTTCGAAAATTAACTAATTCAATTTTTTTTAAAATCATACTATCCCTCTTTTTTTTATTTAATTTAGGTTATTTTGATAATTAATAAAAACTAATACTCCTATACACACTTAATATTATAGCACATAAAAAAGGCTAAAAAAAGAAAAAACTTTAATTTTTAAAGTTTTTCTTATCATTTAATTTTGATTTTAACATTGTTGCTCTATAATATTGATTATCTAAAGAATATAAAGAAATATCTAGAGAAATTTTTTTATTGTTAATAAAAGTAACATCGCAGCCATATATATTCCCGAGTTTGACAGTTGAAATAATAAAAAAACATCATTTTGCCCAGTATTTATAAGGCTTTGTGATGTTTTAATTT
>CANRJK010000021.1 GCA_947630955.1 uncultured Bacilli bacterium
TATTAAATAAAGATATTTTTATGTGACGTAAATAAAATAGTTAAATTAAAACATCACAAAGCCTTATAAATACTGGGTAAAATGATGTTTTTTTATTATTTCAACTGTCAAACTCGGGATTAATTGATATTTGATCATAAGTATATTTTGAAAATTCTTCTAAAGCTGCTTGTTCTAACTTATTTTTCTTCTTATCATCAAGATTAAAAAAAGTTTTACTTGGCATCTAATCACCTCTAGCAAACAAAAATAATTATACTATGACACCTTGTCATAGTCAAGTGTTTTAGGATAATATTTTACTTTTTTATATCTTAAAGTTTTAGTTTCTTTTTTTGCTTACTATGTGTTATAATAAAAATGGAAGGATGATAAAAAAATGAAGAAAAATTTTAAAACTTTATTAATATTAATAACAATAATTCTAATGACTGGCTGTGGTAGTGAAAAGAAAGAAAAATTAGATAAAAATATATCCAAAACAATTAATATTGATGAGGAGGATGCTAAACTAGTTTGTACAACTGATTATGATTATACTGAGTTAAACTATACAATTGGTTCTAAATACGTAGTCTTTGCTGACGATAATAACAAGGTAACTAAAGTTGTATCTGAAGAAATTATTTCTTCAACCGATAAAGATAAATTAGATGAATTTGAAAGTTATTTAACAGAAAACCATAATGCAGCAGTTCAATATAGTGGATATGATTATAATGTTAAGCGTGAAAAAAATAAAGTTATTTCCGACGTTACTATCGATTACTCAGAGTTTAATATGAAACAGTTTACAGAAGATAATAAAGACGCTATCGATGAAGAACTTACCTTAGATGAAATTGAAGAAAAATATGTATCATTAGGTGCTAGTTGTAGCAAGAAATAAGAAGCAAATAATGCTTCTTTTTATATTTATACACTAAGAATAAACATTTCAAGACCAAGTTCAGGATTAATTTTTCCTGTTTTAATATCTTGATCTAAGTCAGCTAAACGTTTTAGAAAAATTAATAATAAGTTACTTGAATATCGCTTACTCATTTCAATAGCTAACTTAACAGGATAAACATGAACATTTAAAATGTTGGATATTTCATTATTGTTAAGTCCTTTTCTATTTAAAGTATAAACTTGATACATCAATCTAAACTTACTTGCTAAAAGAGCAATAATTTTGATTGGTTCCTCGTTACTTTTTAATAATTCATAATATGTTTGTAAAGCTTCTTTTTTATTTTTTTTAACGATATTATCAATAAACTTAAAAATATCTGTATCGACATTTAAAGTTCCTACATTAATTATATCTTCTTTAGTTATTTGTTTTTCATCATATTTATAAGCTTTTAATTTTTCTATTTCCATAGCTAGAATATCGATATCATCCCCTACACGACTGATAAGTAAATCTGTAGCGTCACTACTAATTTTATAATCTTTAAACATCTGTTTAATAGTAGTCCCAACACTTTTGTTATTACATTCAATAATTTTGCCTACTTCTTTTATTTTCCTAGTTAATTTTTTAGTATTATCAATACTTTCACTACGAGCAATAATAATTAAAATAGTAGTTTTACTATAATTAGTTAAATAATCTAACAATAATTTAATATCATCTTCATTATTTTTAACACGATTAAAATAAGTACAATTATTTATAATAACAAGTTTATTATCGCCAAAAAAAGGTATTGTTTGACAATCTTCAACAATCTTTCTAAGACTATCATTTAAAGATTCATAACGACTAATATTAATTTCAGATATCTCATATTTTTCTATTATTTTACTTATTGTTTCATTTATTAGATAATCCTTTGTTCCATAGAGTAGATAATTCATTATATCACCTAGCTCATTATATCACTATTAAATTAGGTTGTAAATTAATAAAAGGTAGTAATATAACCTAAAATGTGCTATGATAAACGTATTTTCAGGTGAGATTATGAAAAATAAAAAAGATTTAATTTTAGAAGTATTTAGTGATTTTGATTTTAGTTGTTTATCTAAAGACGAATTAGATCATATTAGTATCGATAATGATTTAATTAAAGGTTTTAATAGTAATAAAAACAAATATAATTTGCTAAAAAAACAAATTAAACCTTTTAAGGAACTTGTTTTTTTTGATATTTGCCATTTACTAGGTTTCTATGCAAAAAATGGAAGAGAATTAGATAACACTATTAGCGTTATTGCCTATTTATATGTTAACTATGATGAACGAATAATAGAAAATTTTATTAAACAACTTCATGAAATTCATTATAATGAAAAATATGCCAATCTATTAGCTCAACTTATTTTAAATAATAAACTAGCTCTTTATCCATCTTTTTATGCTGAATTTTATAATAATTTTAAAACCTTTAATGCCCATATTATTAAAATAAATAATAATAGGATAAGAAACTTAAATATTAAAAGTGATTATGGTTATCAAGATGCCCTATTAATTGACCAAATTAAAAAAACTGGTAAAAATATTACGGTTGAAGACACAATGGATTATATTGCTAAAATTATTCTTTTAAACGAAAACCCAGAACTAGAAAAAATAAAGGAAATATTATTACTAGAAACTTTTGATTATAATGAGTTAAAAGAAATTATTGATTTTTATCATTATGCTTGTCATAAAAAGATAAATGACGAACAATACTTTGAAAATATCACTCTATTTTCACGTAATTTTACGATTAAATGGTTACCTAGTACTGATCCTTTAAATTTAATTTTAGGTTACTTATTAAAAATATGTTGTACTTTTACTGGTAGTGGTTCTAAAATAATGATTGATAGCATTTTAGATGAAAGAAATAAAAATATAGTTGTTAGAAATATTCACAATCAAATTGTTGGTAAAGCTACTTGTGTTTATAATGATACCCATCTTTTTTGTAATGGTATATCTTTTGATGCTTCCTTTTTAAATACATTATCATCAAAAGAAGAATTAAATATTTATCACTATTATTTACTCGGAATTAATCACCAATATCAATCTTTATTAAAGAAGGGTTATCAAATAGATGAGATTAGAATTGCTAAAGATGAAGAATTTATTATTAACTGCTTAAAAAAGCATAACAACTGTGAATTAAAAAAATTATTACAAATTTTATCTTTTGGTTGGGGTGAAGATAGTGAAAAACTTTTTGACCATGAAAAACCTGATTACATCAAAAATAAGCATCTGTAGATGCTTATTTAATTTGTTCTAATTTTACACTAACTAATTTACTAACTCCTGATTCTTGCATTGTTATACCATATAAAATATCAGCATATTCCATAGTTTTCTTTTTATGGGTTATAACAATAAATTGTGTTTTATCTTTAAGGCCTGTTAGATAATCACCAAAAGATTCAACATTAACATCATCTAAAGCCGCTTCAACCTCATCTAATACACAAAATGGTACTGGACGAGATTTTAATAAAGCAAAAAGTAAGCTGATAGCTGTAAAAGTTTTTTCACCACCTGATAAAAGAGAAATACTTTTTAAACTTTTTCCTGGTGGAGAAGCAATAATCTCAATACCAGTTTCAAGTAAATTATCGGGATCAGTTAATTTTAAAGTAGCATTTCCCCCTTTAAATAATTCTTTAAACGTTTGTTTAAAATTATCATTAATAATATTAAAGAATTTAATGAAATTAGTTTTCATTACACTATCCATTTCATCGATTATCTCTAATAAAGTACTTTCAGCTTTTACTAAATCTTCTTGTTGTTTAATTAAAAACTCATAACGTTCGCTAACTCGCTCATATTCAGCAGGCGCTGTAGCATTAACAGGTTCTAACTGTTTAATTTCACGTTTTAAAGTTGTAATTTTATTTCGAACAAGACTAAGATCCAGCTCAAGTTTATAATTATTATGAGCATATTCATAAGTCATACTATAAGATTCATTTAATTGATTTAGTAAATTATCTAACTTAACATCATTACGATTAACTTCTATTTCTAATTGTTTAAGTTCATCACTCTTTTCATTATAAAGACTGTTATCTTTCTTAGATGCATAAGTATATTCGTCCATCTCATTATTTAAAGTTACTAACTTATTTTTTAAATTATTTAACTCACTATTTAACTCATTTTTTCTATTCAATGAAGCGTAGTATTGTTTTAAAATATTATCTTCTTCTTGACTTAAATTATTATCAATTATATCCTTGGTACCTTTAATAGAAGATACTATTGTTTCATTTTTTTCTTCTAAATTAGTTAAACTTATTTTTTTATTAGTCAAATCTTCACTACATAATAACATATCTTTATTAATTAAATAAAGTTTATCTTCATAAGACTTCAATTCATAATCTAACTCATTTAAAGCATTCTCTAAATCTTTAACTTTTAACTCATTATCACTATATAATTTAAGATTTTTTTCTAATTCATATTTTTCTGAAATAACATTTTTTTGAATTACTGTTCCACCAGTTAATGAACCACCAACATGAAGAAGTTCTCCATCTAATGTTACCATTCGGTAACGATAATTAATAAGCCTACTAATGGCGTTAGCATGGTCAAGATTATCAATAACTAAAACATTACCTAACTGATTACTAATAATCTGGTCATAAACACTATTATTTTGAACTAAATTGTCGGCAATATCGATAAAACCTTTTTGCTTTTTAACAGTTTTTAAGGTATCCTCATCGATTTTTTTACCTTTAATAATATTTAATGGAAAAAAAGTAGCTCGCCCTAATTTATTTTCTTTCAAATAATTTATTGCCTCTTTTGCACTATTTTCATCTTCAGTAATAATATAGTTTAGCGCATAACCTAAAGTAGTAGTAATAGCTTTAGAATATTGTTCTTCAACTTCAATAATACTTCCAAGATTACTATGAATACCTCTTAATTTTGGATTATTTAAAATATTACGAACCGCAACAGGTAAATTCGTACTATTATCGATGCTTTCTTTCAAATTATTTATTTTCGTATCTAAAATACTTTGCTTACGAACCTCATTTGTTAACTCTAGTTCCTTTTTTCTTTTATCATTATTAATTTTTGCAATCGTATTTTCAATTTGATTTTTATTATCATTATATTTGTTATATTTATCTTCCAAATCTTTAATTACGAGTTTTAAGTTATCGATGTCATTAACTAGTTTTAACTCGTTTTCTTTTAATTCAACAATTTGATTATGTAATTTAGTGTCATCAATTTCATAATTTTTACGTTCTAAAATTATTTGTTTTTGGCTATTAATACGTTCTGTTTCAGCCGTTATTTCTATTAATTCTTTCTGTTTACAAGCTATATCATTATTTAATTTTTGAATTTCGCTTTTTAATTTTTCTATCTTAATTTCATATTTATTATTACTAAGTGAAATATTTGTAATATCTTCTTTTAATTGTTCAATTTTTTTCTTACTGCGATTAAATTTTTCATTAATATAATCGATATCATTAACGATTGTTGAAACTTCTAAGTTTTTTAATTCATCTTTTAAATTAAAATATTTTAAAGCCTGTTCTTTTTGAATTTTAAGTGGTTCTATTTGATCTTCTAATTCCTTAATGATATCGTTAACACGATGCATATTATTATGTGTTTTTTCAAGCTTATGAATAGCTTCTTCTTTTCTTTTTTTATACTTTAAAACACCTGCTGCTTCTTCAAACATTGTTCTACGATCAGCTGGTTTTTCACTTAAAATATTATCAATTTGTCCTTGACCAATAATATTAAAACTTTCCTTACCAATCCCACTATCTAAAATTAGGGAAGTAACATCTTTTAAACGAACTTTATCATTATTAATAAAATATTCATTAGTTCCATCCTTATATAATCTTCTTTTAATTACTACCTCATCTTCATCTATTTCTAGATAATGATCCTGGTTATCAAAAACAAGTGTTACAGTGGCAACTGATAAAGGTTTTCGACTTTTACTACCAGCAAAAATAACATCAACCATGCTATCGTCTCCACGAAGCGATTTAACTGATTGTTCCCCTAAAACCCATCTTATTGCATCTACAACATTACTTTTACCACTACCATTTGGTCCAACAATACCAGCAATATTTTGATTGAATTCAATAACAATATTATCAGCAAATGATTTAAAACCTTGGGTTATTATTTTCTTTAAATACATATACTTCACCACTTTAACTTAAATAATTATACCAAATAAACAGCATTAAAGACAAGATTTATTTTCTTGCCTTTAAGGTATTTATTTAAAATCAAAAAATTTTTCAGAAATAATATAATCATTAACATTGCCATCACTATAAGCCCAAATAGCTTCATAACTATCATCCTTATTGACCATTTTCTTTCCTTCTTCTATTTCTTTTAAAAACAAAATGGTCGCTAAAGCATCTGTATCAGCACAATTATCACCTATTAATGTAACTCCAACCATGTTATTAGCTGGCTTCCTTGTCTTTGGATTAATAATTTTACCATAATCATTTTCTGCATAATGGTAATAATCTTGATAAAGATTTTTACTGACAATCGCTTTATTTGTTAATCTTAAAGTTGTAAGTAAACCATCATCATTTAAAAAAGGACTTGTAATCGCAATATTATATTTACCATTTTCCTCATAGTGATTACCAACAACAACATTGCTACCAATATTAATTATATATTTATCAATTTTTAATAATTTTAACATATCAATAACTTTATCAGTTGCATAACCTTTTCTGATATTATCTAAATCAAGATTAGGGTGAGTATTTTTTATCTTACCATCATCTAAAAGAACAACTTTACTAATATCAATATCGGCTTGTTCTAAAGTATTATTATCAGGTAATCCTTCTTTTTTACTACGATAATGATTCCATATATCCGTTAATGAACCAGTATTAATATTAAGAAGGCCATCACTTTTATCATACCAACTTAATCCATACTTTATTAAACTATATAAATTATGATCAATTTTTAAAGTCTCGTTCTTAGAATCATTGTGATTTATTTTATATAAATCACTATCTTTATTTTCGCGGTCAGTTAAAAAGTCATACTCTTTATAAATCTGTTCTATCTCATCTAAAACTCTTTCGCCACCCTTACTTCCATCATCATAAAATTTAACTTTAATATTTGTATCAAAATATTTCATATCACGGGAAAATTCCTTTAAATTTTCTTCTTTTACCACTTTACTATCAAAATTAAGATTAGCAAAATTTTTTGTTTTTAAAAGAAAACCTAAAAAGAAAATAATAATCATTAAAATGATAGAAAGAAAACGAAAGTACATTTCTTTTGGTAATTTATTATCCTCTTCTATTCTTGGTAAATTAAGTGTCTCTTTGTATGTTTCAATAAGTTTTTTTCCAACAATTTTTAAATCTTTTTCTTTAACTGCTTTATAACCATTTTCCGTTAATGATGGTAATTTACCTTCTAAAATAAGTTTAATTTTTTCTTCAAATTCATCAACTGTTTTAGCTTTATAAACTACTTTATCAGTTGGATATTCATCAAATATTGGAATATCTCTAATCAAAGTCGGAATCTTAGCCGCTAAAGCTTCAACAATTGGAATTCCCTCCGTTTCTTCAAGGGTTGGAAATAAATATAAATCAGCACCACTTAAAGCACTTTTAATAACACTAGAATCAACATAGCCAGCAAAAGTCAAATTATCCAACTTAGTATTAACAGCCCTACGAATCTCTCTTGGTGATGCCCATAAAGGACTATAACCAAACCAAATAAATTTATATTGTGGTAATCGCTTAGCTAATTCAACAAAATCTAAAATACCCTTACGCTTTATATATAAACCTATTCCAACAACTATCTTATCAGTTGAACTATAATTATATTTTTCTCTAAACTTTTTGCCTAAATCATCATTATGTTTAAAAAAATCAATATCAATACCATTACTAATTGCTTTAATAGGACGATTTAAATGATATGTTTCTAATAATTTCTTTGAATATTGGGTTGGTGTAATAATTTGATCACCCAACTTATAACAAGTACATATCCATTTTTTAAATAATTTAGAAACTAAATTACTGAATAAAAAAGAATTCTTAAAATCTTCTTCAGTCGAATGTGCATGATAAACTATTTTTTTACCTTTCTTACGCATTTTTCTAGTAAAAAAATAAGATTTTGGTCCATAAAAATTAACATGTAAAATATCAAAATCATCTTTTAGATTAGTTGTGTATTCAATATTATTTTCTTCTAGTGCTTGCATTTGATGACGAATAGCTTTACCTAATCCAGATTTACTAATCGTTTTATATCCTTCTGTATATAATAGTACTTTCATAATACCACCTATGACAATTATAGCATAAAAAAAGATATATATATATCTTTAAATCTAAATTTAATCATTAATACTAACTAATATAACATCTTTACCTATTTTCTTGATTTGATTCCATTTAATCTCTATGACATTATTACTAAAAAAAGAAACAAAGAAACGGTATTTTTCTACTAATAAAACAATTGCTTTGCCATCACTATCAATACTGACATCAATAATATTGCCAATACATTTACCATCTGAAATATTAATGACATCTTTTGATTGTAAATCAGACAATCGCATTAAACCACCTATTTAATTATATTTATCAAACCAAAAAAAAGAACAAAAGGTACTTACTTATAATAAAATGTCAAACATATTATTGTAAGGTGCTTCAAATACCTCTATCTTTAAAGTTTCTGGATTTTTTATTTTTAAAATATGACAATGTAAAGCCATTCTTTTTAGTGGACTAAAGGCACCACCATATTTAAGATCACCAACTATTGGATAACCTAACTCACTCATATGAACGCGAATTTGGTTTTTTCGTCCTGTTTCAATAGTTATATCTAATAATGTATAACCATTCTTATTTTTCAATACTTTATAGTTAGTAATAGCTCTTTTACCATTATGATTACTTTTAACAAAAGTATTTTTTTGTTCTACTAAATAATTATCAATTCGTCCTGATTTTGTTAGATTACCTGTAACAAGCGCTATATAACCTCTTTTAATTACTAAATCATTCCAATTATCTTGATAAAGCTTTTTTACTTTTTCATTTTTCGCAAACATAACCACACCAGATGTATCTTTATCTAACCGATGAATAACAAAAACTTTAAAATTATGCTTTTTTCCATATTCTCTAAGTTGATGAACTAAAGTTAATTTTTTTTCTTTATCAGTACCTACAGTAAGCAAACCAGCTTTTTTATTAACGACAATAATTTTTTTATCTTCATAAATTATTTCAAAAGGTAATTGTTCTTTTTTATCTAACTCAATAGTAACTAAATCATTAGTTTTTAATAATATAGGTAACTTCTTAATCAACTTATTATTTATTTTTACTTTCTTATATTTTATAAGTGATTTAATTTTCTTCTTTGAATAATCCGTATTTTCAGTTAAATAAGTCATTAAATCACTATCATTTTTTACAAACAATTTCATCTTTCAACCTCGTTATTATTATAATATCAGTTATTATAAAAAGCAATAAGAGAGGTTATTCCTCTCTTAAAATTTTATCTAATTTATCTAATTTTTCTTGATCCATTGGTGGAATACCATCTAATTTATAAGGAATATTTAATTGATGATATTTATCAACACCATATAAATGGTATGGTAATAATTCGATTTTTTCAATATTTTTAATTTGTTTTATATATTCTTTTAATCCCAAAATATATTGTTCATTATCATTGATAGTTGGAACAATTACTTGACGAATCCATACTGGTTTATGACTATTATTTAAATGTTTAACAAAATTATTAAATTCATCTATGTTATAACCCGTCATTCGTTTGTAATCTTCGTCATTATAAGCCTTAATATCTAAAATAACTAAATCTGTATATTCTAAAATTTGATCATAAAAACCAATTCCAACACCTGATGTATCTAAAGCCGTATGAGCACCAACCATTTTAGCTTTTTTTAAACAATCAATTAAAAATTCTGGTTGCATTAAAGGTTCCCCACCACTAAATGTAATTCCTCCACCATTAGTGTAATAACTCATATTATTGCGTAATTTTTGGACAATCTCATCACTAGTCATTTCTAAGGCATTTTCTCTAGTCCACGTTTCAGGATTATGGCAAAACAAACATCTTAATAAACATCCTCGCATAAAAACAACCATGCGAATACCAGGGCCATCAACTAAGCCCATCGTTTCAATTGAATCTATATAACCAGTCATTAAATAGTTCCATGGAAAGTTCGATTAATAACTTCTAATTGTTGTTCACGACTCAAACGATTAAAACGAACAGCATAACCAGATATACGAATTGTTAAAGTTGGATATTTATCAGGATTATCCATTGCATCAATTAATGTCTCACGATTTAAAACATTAACATTAAGATGTTGCGCACCACGGGTAAAATATCCATCCATTAAATGAACCAAGTTAGTGTATCTTGCTTCATCATCACTACCTAAAGCATTAGGAACAATTGAGAAAGTATTAGAAATACCATCTTCGCAAACATCACAATAAGGTATTTTAGCAACACTATTTAAAGAAGCAATTGCCCCATTACAATCACGTCCATGCATTGGATTAGCACCTGGAGCAAAAGCAACTCCAGCCTTACGACCATCAGGAGTAGCACCCGTTTTCTTACCGTAAACTACATTTGATGTAATTGTTAAAATAGATAAAGTATGTTTAGCACCTTTATATAATGGATATTTACATAACTTGTGATAAAAGTTTTTAACAAGTTCGACACCTAACTGATCCACACGATCATCATCATTGCCATATTTTGGAAAATCCCCTTCTATTTCAAAATCAATTGCAATTCCTTCATCATTACGAATTGGTTTTACTTTAGCATATTTAATAGCTGATAAAGAATCAATAACAACTGATAATCCAGCGATACCAAAAGCCATCAGTTTTTCTGGATTAGTATCATGAAGAGCCATTTGTCCTGCTTCATAAGCATATTTATCATGCATATAATGAATAATATTCATCGCATCAACATAAGTTTTAGCAACCTTATCTAACATTCGATCATAAACTGCCATTACCTTGTCATAATCAAGTATCTCATCGGTCATTTTTTCAAATCCATCGACAACTTTGTCGCCCTTCATCTCATCGATACCACCATTAATAGAATATAACAAAGCCTTAGCTAAATTACAACGAGCTCCAAAAAATTGCATTTGTTTTCCCACTGTCATAGCTGAAACACAACAAGCAATTGCATAATCACTACCATGAATAGGACGCATAACCTCATCGTTTTCATATTGAATAGAATCGGTTAAAGTTGATATTTTAGCACAATACCTTTTAAATTTACTTGGTAGATTAGGTGACCATAAAATAGTTAAATTTGGTTCTGGTGAAGAATCAAGATTAATTAAAGTATGAAGATAACGGAAACTATTTTTCGTAACAAGTGAACGACCATCTTCTAACATACCACCAATTGATTCAGTTACCCAAGTTGGATCACCAGCAAATAATTCATTATATTCTGGTGTACGTAAATGACGCGCTACACGTAACTTAATAATAAATTGATCAATTAATTCCTGAGCATCTTCTTCCGTTATTTTTCCAGCTTTTAAATCCCTTTCAATATATATATCTAAAAAAGTAGATGTCCTTCCTAAGCTCATTGCCGCTCCATTATTTTCTTTTATAGCAGCTAGATAACCAAAATATAACCACTGAATAGCTTCTTTAGCTGTTGTAGCTGGTTTACTAATATCAAACCCATAACTTAAAGCCATCTTTTTTATTTCATCTAAAGCATTAATTTGCAAAGATACTTCTTCACGTAGTCGAATAATATTTTCGGTAATTTGAACTTTTTCAAGGTTTAATAAATCTTCTTTTTTCTTGTCAATTAAATAATCGATACCATAAAGAGCAATACGACGATAATCACCAATAATTCGTCCTCTTCCATAAGCATCTGGTAAACCTGTTAGTAAGCCAACATGACGAGCTTTACGAATATCCGTTGTATAAGCTGAAAATACTCCATCATTATGCGTTCTACGATAAGTAGTAAAATGTTTTTTTACCTCACTATTAAGTTCATAACCATAAGCTTGTAAAGCTTGATCAACCATACGCATACCACCATATGGATTAACAATTCTCTTATATAAATCATCTGTTTGTAGGCCAACAATAACTTCATCATCTTTTAAGATATAACCAGGTTTAAAATTATTAATTCCTGAAACGATATTTGTTTCAACATCATATATACCCTTTTCTAATTCTATCTTTTGTCTTTCAACGCATTTAGCCCAAACCCTTTTTGTTTTTTCCGTTGGACCGACTAAAAAAGATTCATCACCGGTATATTCCGTATAATTTTCTTTAATAAAATCAAAAACATCGATTTCTTTTTGCCATTTTTCTCCTTTAAAACCATTCCAACATTCCATTTTATCATCCTCCTATACTAACTAAGTATAACACAAACTAAGCATTCCTAACAACATATTTTTACAAAATCATACGTTTAATATTTTCTAAACCACTCTTTTCTAAACGTGATATTTGAGCTTGACTAATTCCTAATTCTTCACTAAGTTCCATCTGCGTTTTACCATATATATATCTAGAATTTAAAATATATCTCTCTTTTTCCTTTAATTTGCTAAGAGCTTCTTTTACACTAATTCTCTCCTCTAAGGTATAAGCATTATTACTTTTATCTTCTAATTGATCAGATAAGTAAATAACATCTCCTCCATCATTATAAATAGGTTCTGACATACTAATACTATCTTTTAAAGCATTTTCAGCTAAAGAAAATTCATATTCTGTTAGATGCAAATTTTCACATAACATTTTAACGGTTGGTTCTTTACCCAATATTAAACAAAGTCTTTCTTTTTCTTTAGCAATTTTATAAGCAGTATCTTTAATACTTCTTGCAATTCTAACACTATTATTATCACGTAAATATCTTTTTACTTCACCTAAAATCATCGGTACTGCATAAGTTGAAAATTTAACTTCATGCGCTAAATCAAAATTATCAATAGCTTTTATAAGCCCAATACAACCAATTTGAAAAAGATCGTCCATATTATCAGAGCGATTATTATATTTCCTCAAAATACTTAAAACTAATTTTAAATTTCCATTAACCAACTGTTCTTTGGCGCTTATATCTCCCTCTTTATATTTTTTAAATAATAAATTCATTTCTTCATTTGTTAAAACTTTTAATGTTGATGTGTTTATTCCACAAATTTCTACTTTATGTCGTGCCATAATAAATATTCCCCTTTCACTTTTTTTATGACACGAGATAAAATATTTTATACAAATAAAGTTTATTTTCTAGCTTTTATTTTTAATTTTAACCGTAACAAACTCAGAATGAGCACTAGTTCTTAAAGGATAACCCCAACCACCAATACCAGAAGAAACAATCAAATCGTAGTTATCTTCCTTTATATGACCATAAGCAACTTCACCTAAAAATAATTCAATGATTTGTTTAGCTGGAAAAATTTGTCCAGCATGTGTATGCCCAGATACTTGCAAATCAAATCCTAGTTTTGCATTACTAGAAACTTCTGTTGGTTCGTGGTCAGCAATCAACAAAAACTTTTTTTTATCTAATTTATCTATTTCTTCTTTGGCCTTTAAGCGATTAGTATTTATGCTAATATCATCACGACCAAAAAGAACGATATCATCATTAATAACCACATCATCATCAACTAAAATACTAATATTATTTTTTCGAATTGACGAAGCAAGTTCTAAGGATGAAAACTTTTTATTGTTAGTAAAGGGTTGTTTATCATGATTACCATATATATAATAAATTCCATAGTTTGTTTTAATATTTCCTAAAACTTTAAAGCATTCTATCATGTCATTCTTGCTGGTTTTTTCATCGATAATATCACCACCTAAAATAGCAAAATCATAATTTTTATGATTTATATCATCGACAATTTTTCTTAGTTTACCAATATCCATCGTCGTTTTAAAATGTAAATCGGAAAGAAATAAAAAAGTATAATCTTGTTTAAGTTCTTTATTTGTTTCAATCACATATACCTTTTCTTTAATATTTTGCATATTAAAATAACCATAAGTAAGAATTAAAGTTGTCAAAACAACAGGAATTATTCCACTATATTTTACCTTTTTAAAATCTTTATGCCAAAATTTATCAATTATATAAAAAACCAAATTAACTATTAATCCAATGATAAACCAATGTAAAATAATAATAGAACTTATATTTGATAAATTAATGCCTAAAAGCATTAAAATAATGGAAAAAATAAGTAATACTTTCTTTTTTGCTTTGATATTAATATTTAAAAAAGAAAATAAATGATCAAAATAATGATAAGTATAAATACCTAAAGCACTAACTATAATAAATAAAAATATAACTATTAAAACAATCATTAAACCACCTACCTTAATTATACTACGTAAATTGTAATTATATCAAAAAAAGGAATTAACTTTTTAATTTCCTTTTTTTGATATAATTTATTATTTGATATTCTAAAATTGAAAAAACGATAGTTGTTAAACAACAAATACTTAAATTAAGATAAAAACTTATATTGTGTCTTAAACTATAATAATCAAAGAAAGTTACAAAAACAGCATGGTTAATATAAATTGGTAAAGAAATCTTTTCTAAGTAATAGATAAATTTATTAGAAAAAATTTTATTTAATACGCCTTTTTCACTCATACTTAAAGCAATCGCTAAAGACATAATAATTAAAACAAAATAATCAAGATTATTCATTTTTTGATAGAAAAGAATAAAGCCAATTACAAAAGCATATAAGAAAACTTCAACTAGTGAAATTAAAATATTTAAATATTTTAATTTCATGCTAGAAAGCATGAAATTAATTTTGGGTTCAAAAAAAGCTATAACAATACCAATATTTATTTCAACTAACGCTCTTAAAAGTCCAACACAAAATAAATGATTCCACGAAACTTGATGAACATCTAAACAATTATAATTTTGTATTAGAAAACCTAACCCAAAAAGAATTATTAACGGACTAATATAATAAACATAGACCATCTTTTTTCTTCGTATAATAGGATATATAATAAACATTACTGCTAACATAGCTGAGATAAACCACAGGGTTCTAACAAGATTTTTAAAGCCAAAAATACTTAAAAAAGTTACACTATAAATAGACATCAAAATATCAGTTAAACTAACAGCATTATATATTTTAAGCACAATAATAATTAAAAAAGTAGCTACTAAAGAATATGGTAAAAACCTTTTTAACTTAGCCCAAATAAATTTTAAATTATCTAAATAAATATCGCTTTCATCATTCCATTTCTTTACAATACTTTTAGCAAAATAATATCCAGAAACAATAAAGAAAAATTCGACAGCTAAATAAGCTTTTTTTATTGGAATACCACCATCAAAACCATTACGCAAATCATTACAGTGATAAACCATGATAAGAAAAATAAATAAAAATTTAAAAAAAGAGATTGTTCCATTACGTTTTTTCATTACATACATCACCAATTTATTATTTTTTTAAAAGACAAATAAAAAGCCAAAAGACTGGCGCTTTTTAACGAGTAAAACCTGTTCTACCAGGTGGGTGTCAAGCCATAAGCTTTAGGATCTCTTAGTAAACTAAGATATTCAACACGGCTTATAGAACTTTAACTCCCAATTCGTTAATTAGTAGGTTTTTCATAATTTAGCAACCATATCTTCTAGCAATTTAAGTGTAACATTTTTTCATACAACTTGTCAATATCTTACTTTACGATAGGTACGTAACCAGCCTTCTTAGCTACCTCTTGTCCACGCTTTGATAACATCGTTTCTTTTAGTTTTATGACATTTTCATTTTGTTCACCTTTACGCGTAACAATAAAGTAAGCCGTTAAGATTGGATAAGTACCATCTTGAATAGTTTTATATTCAGGTTTTACCCCATTAATTGCCAAATACTTCAAGTTATCATTTTTATACATCACATTAGCATAATAGTAATAAGAATAACCAATAGAATTTAGTCCATTATCATAATCAGACACAACATCGATAATACCTTCCATAGTTTCAATTTTCTCCATTGTTGTTGGAATTTTTACCTGTTTTCCTTTCATTACTAAACTAAGTAATCCAGTTTGACTGCCAGAGTTAACGGGTCTTTGATAGGCAATTATCTTGTTATTATCACCACCAACATCCTTCCAATTAACAATTTGTCCTGTATATATTTTTTGAATATTATCCAAAGTTATGTCATCAACTTTATTATTCTTATTAACAAAGAAAACAAATCCTTCATTAACAACCTTTGTAACTTCTAGTTCAACACCCTTTTCTTTCGCTAAAGCTAACTCTTCATTACTAGGTTCTGTTACAACAATTAAATCAACTTGGTTATTAATTAATTTAACATAACTAGGATGAGTGTTAGTATAATCAATCTTAATTTTTTCACCTGTAAAATTTTGTATAAAAGCATCAGTTAAAGGCTGGGTTGCAAGTGATGCATCAATTCTTGGTAAAGTATCTTTTGTAAAAATAACACTTTCCATATCAAGTTTTTCTTCCCTTTTTTTATCATGAGACGATTGGACAATAAAATAGGTTATAACACAACTTGCTACGATTAAAATACCAATAACAATATCAATTAAAATTATTTTTCTTTTACGACTATCCATAATTCCTTGTATGATATATATAGTCAGTTACAAGAGAGATTTTGTATTTACATACTGACTAGTATATTATCA
>CANRJK010000022.1 GCA_947630955.1 uncultured Bacilli bacterium
TTTAGATCAAAAGAAAAGCCTAATTTCAATAAAAATTAAACTTTTTTCTTTTCTTCAACTGTCAAACTCGGGTTATATCACACAAAAAGAAAAAACATTAAAAAATGTTTTATCTAGCTTCAACAATTAATTTAATGGCTGTTCTTTCATCACCATCGATGACAATATCAGTAAAAGCTGGAATACAAACTAGATTTTTACCTGAAGGTGCGACAAAACCACGTGCAATAGCTATAGCTTTAATAGCTTGATTGAGTGCTCCAGCACCTATTGCTTGTATTTCAACTTCGCCCTTTTCACGAAAAACATTAGCTAATGCTCCAGCTACTGAATTAGGGTTTGATTTAGTCCCTACTTTAAGTGTTTCCATTTAAACTCATTCCTTTCTAAATAACTATATGTTTTAGTCTAATTATTTATGAAAGAACAAAAACAAGAATGACTAGCATTCTTATTTATTTGGATCAACTAATATTTTAACAGCTGAATCAGTTCCAGAAGTAAGACGTTCATATGAACTTTGAACATTTTCTAAATCAACAACATCATCAACAAATTTTAAAACATCAATTTGTTTATCAGCCATTAAATCAATACATGTCTGAAATTCTGTCTTAGTGTAAGCAATTGCCCCTTGAACATCAATTTCACGCATAACAGCTAACATAGTTGGAATTGTAACAGGTTCTAGTGATACACCAACTAAAATTACTTTCCCACCTGGTTTTACGACGGTTAAAGCTGTACTGACAGCAGCTGCATTGCCACAGCATTCAATAACAAAATCAAAACCACCTTGAGTTTTCTTTGTCATGTCAGCTACCATATTAGGATCTTTAGCATTAACCCATTCATCTGCTACGCCAAGGCTAACAGCTTTATTTCCACGAGCTTCATTCGTTTCAGAAACAACAACATAGCTTGCTCCTTCTTTTTTAGCAAACATAGCTGATACTAAACCAATGATACCACCACCAACAACTAAAACTTTAGCACCAACTTTAATATCGGCTAAATGAACAGCGTGCAAACCAACAGCTGTTGGTTCAACCATTGCTACTTCGTTATCAGAAATAGTATCAGGCACTTTAATAACCATATCCGATCTAATTGCCATTTTAGGAGCTAAAGCACCTGGATTATCTAATGATAAACCAGTCGCATGACTCCATGTTTCAGGACAATATTGGGGATTACCTGTAAGACAAGCATCACAATGTCCACATGGCGAAATAGGTAAAGCCGTAACGCGGTCACCTACTTTTAAATCTTCTCTATCACCAGGATTTGTAACTACACCACAGTATTCATGACCCATAACTAAACCTTTAGGTTGACCACTAACCCAGTAATGAATATCAGAACCACATATACCAGCTTTTTTAACGTCAATAATTACCTTTTTTCCATCAGCTACTGGCTCACTAATATCCGTAATTTCAAATTGTTTTACATCTTTAATTGCAACACATTTCATATTCTACCTCCATTTTAATTATAACATCTATATTGCTTAAAAAGCAATTATTTATTCATAAGTTAACACTTTATAGTGCCAAGTAAAAAAAGACGTTCATTTATATTATCAACTAAAGTAGCCAAGATAATGTATTTAATCTTAAAAAATTTTGATAAATATTATTAATAACCAAATAACAATATAAAAAACTAAGCACATTAAATTATATAATATTACTTAGTCTTTTTTTGTTTCAATAAATTTTCACAAATAACATAACGTGGTCGTCTTTTTGTTTCACTATAAATTCTACCTATATATTCACCAATGATGCCTAAAGATAACATTTGAATTCCTCCAACTAACCAAATAGAACAAACGATAAATGTCCATCCCGAAACAGCATCACCTAAAAATTTAACAACTAAACTATAGATGAGTATTAAAAAACTCATAAATGTAATAAGAAAACCTAAAGAAGAAATTATTCTTAAAGGTTTAATTGTAAATGAAGTTATACCATTTAAAGCTAAACTAATCATTTTTTTTAATGAATATTTAGAATTTCCAGCGTAACGCTCATGTCTTTCATAATAAACAACATCAGAATCATAACCAATTAAAGTAAACATTCCCCTTAAAAATAAATTAACTTCTTGATAATCTTGTAAATCAACTAAAACACGACTACTAGCTAGACGATAATCAGCATGGTTATCGATGATATTAACACCCATAAGACGCATAAAACGGTAAAATAAATGAGCTGTTTTTCTTTTAAACCAAGTATCCTTTTTTCTAGATGATCGAACACCATAAACAATATCACACCCAGCAGCATATTTGTCCAACATTTCATCCATAGCATCGATATCATCTTGAAGATCAGCATCCATACTAATAACAACATCAGCATAATCTTTTGCGGTCATTAAGCCAGCTAATAAAGCGTTTTGATGACCCATATTTTTAGATAAACATATTCCCGTAAACAACTTGTCATTTTTACTAATATCTTTAATAAGCTCCCAAGTCTTATCCTTTGAACCATCGTTTACATACAAAACACGGCTTTTTGAATCAATCTTTTTCGAAGAAACAAGCTTAGTTAATTTCCTTTTTAACTGCTTACTAGTATTTAAAATTACTTCTTGTTCGTTGTAACATGGCACAACTACATATAAAATACTTCTTTTTTTCATAAATACCTCTACATCAATTATACTTTAAAAAATTAATGAATGCAAAAGTTATTACAAGTAATTAGTTATTAACACCATGATGAACCATTGGTGTATCCATCGTAATTCGCGCAAAAGTGTAACCGTTTTCTTTACCATAACGAATAATTCTTCTAACAGCATCTCTTGTATAAGTTTTAATATCATGCATTAAAACAACATTAGAGCGATGACGTGATAAATTATTAATAACATTTCGGTAAATAACATTGGAATCAGTAGTTTCCCCAGCATCACCACTTGTTACATTCCAATCAAAATAATGATATCCACGGTTTATTACTTCTTTTGTTAAAGTTGACATTATCCCAACTTGATATTTACGACTGACTGTATTACTACTTCCGCCTGGAAAACGAATAATTCTAGCATCGTAACCAGTTAGTCGTTCAACCCGATCATGAACACTTTGCAAATCTTTAAAATAATTGTTAACAGAACTATAGACTGTCGCATAATTATGACTAGCGGTGTGTAAAGCTACAGTATGTCCCTCATCATACTCTCTTTTAATTAAAGAATCAGGTCCACCATTAGTTACAAAAAATGTTGCCTTTACACCTTCTTCTTTTAATATATCTAAAATAACATTAGTTGTTCCTTGTTTAGGTCCATCATCAAAAGTCAAATAAATTGTTCCTCCTACTATACGTTCTGTAACATTAACTGTTCTTTTAATACTTGTCTTATTACCAGCTTTATCAGATACAACATAAGTAAGAATATAACTACCAACTTTTTTAGGATTAACACTACCTAAAACTCTAACACTATCAGTTAAATCATCATCACAATTATCAGTAGCTTTATAGCCTAATTCTTTATAATTAGAATTTACATACATTGATATAACACTTCCACCAATTAATTTTAATTGTGGTTTTGTCGTATCTTTATAAATTATCTTTCTAACTTTCTCAGTTTTATTTCCTTCTTTATCTTCAACTGTATAAGTAATTTGGTTTTCTTCTTCATTTATCTTAACCTTATCTGTTATATCGCCATCGACATTATCGTTAGCTTTATATCCAACTTCTTTATATTTATCGCCTTCACAGACATAAACCTCATCGCCACCAGTTAACTCAAGTTCTGGCTCTTCAAGATCTTTTACGACAACTGTTCTTGTTACCGTTTTTTCAAAAACACCTTTTTTAACACTATATACAATTTTATAAGTTCCTTCTTTATCAGTATTTACATTTCCTGTTACTTTTACCTGTTTAGTTATGTTTTTGCCATGATAAGTTGCTTTTACACCTGTCTCAACATACTCACCATTAATACTTACAAATACTTTTTGATTTCCGTTTAAAGATATTTCAGGAGCAAAAAAAGTTGAACCAATAAATCCAATAAGTAAAGCACAAAAAAAGCAAATACTAAGGATGATAATCGTCCTTTTTTTCTTTAATTTTCTTTTAGTTTTAACTTGTCTATTAACATAACTTAATTCTTCTTTTTCACCTGCCATACTACTCTCCTACTTCAATATTACCCGCATTAATTATACTTCTATTTAAAATATTTGTCTAGCTTTAAACAAACTACATCTTATTTTTAGTCTTAAACATAATTTAATAAAATTATAGAATTATCTGTTTTTTTATAGTATAATTGGTTAAAATAATTATGAAAGGTTTTAAAATGCGAACAAAAAGAAGATTAAAGAAAAAAGTTAAAATTGCAATAATAATATTTATACTTCTAGTTATTATTGTAGAAAGTATTTTCTTATTTATACCTAATAAGAAAGAAAAAAATGAGAAAAAAACAAATGATGAGGTGGACATCGAACAACCTATAAAAAAGAAAACTAACTATAGTATTAAACTTTTAATGGTTGGTGATGCTTTAATTCATAATGGTATCTACGAAGATGCGTTAAAAAGTAATGGTACTTATGATTTTAAACCTATGCTTGAATATATTAAACCAATATCTTCTAAATATGATTTAGCCTATTATAATCAAGAAACGATTTTAGGTGGTGCCGAAATTGGTTACTCATCATATCCTCGTTTTAACTCTCCACAAGAAGTTGGTGATGCCTTTTTAGATGCTGGATTTAACTTAGTTTCGCTTGCTAATAATCATACTATGGATAAAGGTGAAGCTGGAGTAATAAATTCTGTTAATTATTGGAAAACAAAAAAAGATGTTGTCTATACTGGTCAATGGTTATCAAATGAACAGAGAAATAAACCAATGATTTATGAAAAAAATGGTATTAAATATGCTTTCTTAGCTTATACAACTTGGACAAATGGTTTAGAAACGCCAAAAGGAAAAGAATATTTAAACAATGTTTATTCTAATGCAAAAGCTAAAAATGACATTGCTAAAGTTCGTGATAAAGTTGACTTTGTCATAGTTGCCATGCACTGGGGTGTAGAATATTCATTAAATGTTTCTCAAAGTCAAGATACAATTGCTAAATATTTATCTAACTTAGGTGTTGACTTAATAATTGGTTGTCACCCACACGTTGTTGAGCCTGCCGAATATATCAATAATGGTAAAACTTTCGTAATCTACTCCTTAGGTAATTTTATCTCTGATCATCAACAAAAAACTACAGATCGACTAACAGGTTTAATGCTTGAAGTAACATTAGAAAAAAAAGTAAATGAAAGTAACGAAGCAACAACTAGTATCACTAATCCTAAAGGAGAACTTATCTATACTTATAGTAACAAAACAGGTAAAAGGAATTTTAAAGTATATCCTTACTCAAAATTAAATAACCAACTTTTACCTAACTATCAAAACTTAGAGAAAAAATATCAAAAAATAATTAATTCTAAAGGTGCTAATATAAGTTGGGAACTTCTTGAATAATCATAATACTAAAAAATTAATCTTTAAGATAATATTTATTAAACAAAAAAAGGATTGTCTTCTTTAAAACAGATTACAATCCTTTTAATTTAATTTTTTATTTCAAATTACTGAGGTTGTTTCATAGCTAATGAAAGTTCATATTCATAATTTTTAGGCATTAAATCTAAAGCCATTTTAATATCATCAGCAATATTATTTTTAGCTTTTTCATACTCCTCATTACTACAAATAAACAATTTTTTAAATTCTATTTCTATATCTTCCAAAATCATTTCCATTTCTTCATTACCACTGTAATAAAGCATTTTATCTTTTAAATTTAAATATTGTAAGACAGGATTAACACCACTTTTAAAAAGTTCTTTTTCCGTTTTCATCAAAAACAATTCAACTAATTTACTATCAAAATTAATTTTTCTTAACAATCTTAGTGAGTAAATTATTTCATTAAAAGATAAAGGTCGTATAATTTTCATATTATCAAAATCAAAATATGTCATTAATTCATGATAGATTTTATTATACTCTCTTCTGCTAATATTAGTTTGTATTTGAGGTTTGATAGTTGTTTTTTCAACTTTCAAATTAACTTTTTGATTAACTTTATTACTTTTTTCAATTTGTTTTTTTAATAAGAAACTTACTAAACCAATAAGTTTATTACTAGCTCCCAAATTTTTTAAAGCATCTTTAATTTTATTTAAATCATCTAAATCAATATTTTCTTTATCAAAATAATGTTGTTTAATTACTTTATGAGCTTCGACAAAAAGTCTTTCATCTAATTGTTCCTTAATACTAAAATTAGAAATAAGTTCACATACTGTATTAGCTTGATTAGTACCTTTAAAGTTATCATTACTTAAACAACGAGAAATATAATATTGGGCACGTCCAATTAATTGAAATAATTCATGATTTTTAATGGTTGGTTCAGCTTTTTCAAGTATTTTCACATTATCACTTAAAATCCCAGCTGCAATATTTCTTTCTATTGTTTTAAAAAGAACACTTAATACGTCAATTTTATCAGTTGGCATTTTAAAAAGGAAATTATCTAAAGCTGCAAAATCATTGAAAATAATATGTTTTTCTATAGCTAACATAGAATCTTCCAACCAATTTATATAACGAAATAAATCCATTAAACAACCATAATAACCAAGATTTTTACCAATGTTTTCAGGCTTTACAATATCAATACCTGAATTAAAAACCTTAATCATATTGTCGCAATAAGAAAGAATACTTAAATCTTTATTCAATAAAATTAATTTTATATTCATACATATTTGTTTATTAACGCCAAGTTCTGCTAAAGATTTAACGATAATATCAACATCATTTTCATTATAACTATCAATTTTTTCAAAATAATGTGTTTTTATTTTTCGATATAAAGCTTGTAAATTTGTTAAATCAATTGAAGATTTTTCACAGAAATCTAAAAATTCTTCTCTCTTGTTTTTTTCGGTTTCTGATAAATTTTCTAGTGACTCAGAAAATAACTTTTGATAAGTTTCTGAGGTAATATAATCAATAACTTCATCTTTAGTAAAATATTTAAAATCATAATCAACTATTTTATTTGGATCAAAACACTTAGTACCACTATTAGTAACACCACTTACAATATTTTTTTCAATTAAATAAAAAACTACGTGTTTTATTTCTAAACTATTAAGTTCACTATCTTCTAAAAATTCACATAATAATGGGAATTCAATAAATAAACCTGATGAATTTTTCCAACTTGCCCTATCTAATGTTAACATTTTTATTAAGTTATCATGAGCAACTATTTTTAAATCAATTCCTTTTGGTGATAAAAAACAAATAGCTCCACCCGTTTGTAAACTATATTTCGCTAACTCGAATTCTTTTTTTCTAGACTTTAGCCAATTAACAAAAATCTCAACAGCTTTATCTTGTTCATAATGCATAGTAACCCTCTTTTCACGCCGTATAGTATAATGATTATATTTCATTTTGTCAAATTAAAAAGATAAGTTATTAAAATAATCATTTTAGTAAGTTTTCTATATGCACAACAACAAATAAAATCTAAAGCCAATTACAATATTAGATAAATAATAGATAAATTTATGAGTTTTTGTTATAATAAGGCTATATTATTCAGGAGGGCTTTATGACTATAGAAGAAAAAATAAAATTTATAGAAGAACATAAAGAAAAAAACTATTTATTTGTTTCACCTAGAATAATTCAAGGTGGAGCAAAATTAATTTATGATTTTGAAACACTTGAGTTATATGAAAATATGAAAGAAAATACCAAAATATTCTCCGAAAAAATAATTGTTGATTTAATTTCAAGTGCGAGATATAACGATAAAGAAATTCAACATTATTTGAGATTTAATTTAATCTATGCTGGTGATTTTAGTGATTTACCAAATACTGGTAGTTTTGCTGATTTTATAATGAAAAATAAAGACCGTATTATTGCAGTATATAAATATGTCAAAAGTACTGAGCAAAGAAATTTTTTTATTGGCTTTGCAGGAAAAGAAATTATTCATAAATATGGTTATTTTTACTTAGATTTTTCAAGATTATTAGAAGAATTTGAAAAAAATAATATAAAATATGAAATAGATAAAATAAGAGATAGATTTTCACCTAGTATTCATAATGATGATAGCTCTACTAATTTTGCAATTAGTTATAATCCAAAAAAAGAAGTTGCTGATGAAAATAATCATCAATTAAAAATAGAAAAAAAAGGTAACTAAAAAAATCTTTAATTTAAATTCATATGAAATATTCATCATCACAAAATGTTATATTATATTTTTCTTGAGCCATTTTAATAGCATCATCAATTAACTGATTTCCTGCTAAATCTGAATAATTAAGATAGCTTTTTATGTTTTTTATATTTGCCATAAACCTTTTATAAATTTTTCCATTATCTTTATCTGGTCTAATTTCACCAATTTTTTTTATTTTAGCAATCATTCTAACTTGTGCATACTTATCCCCATTTTCTTCGACTAATAGATAACCTAAATAGTGGATATCTTTGATTTCAATATTTAATTCTTCAAAGTATTCTCTTTTTAACGTATCGTTTAAATTAGCATCAGATAATTCTGGCTTGCCACCAGTTAATTTATATTTATTATCATCTATTCTTAAAATAATGTTCCCAGCCTCTGAAAAAACAACACCATAAACTTGTTTAATTTGTAAATTTTCAGGTACTTTATCTTTTATCCAAACAAACTTTGTCAACTTTATCCTCTCCTACTTTTACTTTCATAATTTTAATTTTTGTTCTTCTAAACTACCAAAACTGGGAATATCAACATCTTCAATTTTATTTTCCTTGGCGTACTTAACCAATAAATTGGCTTCATAAGTTGCCAAACTTCTTCCAGAATTCCAACTATTATCAGATAAAAACCAATTATCACTATCAGTAAAACCATCTTTAGCTGAAATCAAAATTACTTCAACATTAGGAAATCTTTTCTTTATTATTGCCATACATCTTTTAAGATGAAATTCGCTTGTTATTACTGCAACCGAATTTATATTACCAATAATTGAAAATGAATTATCTACATTTTCAAAACTATTATTAGACTTATCTTCTATCAAAATATCTTCTTCTTTGATACCTAATTGCACCGCTAAATTCTTCATTTTAATGGCTTCTGGTATTGAGTCTTTATTTTGATTACTAATCCCGTTTTTTCCACCACTAAATATAACTTTTTTAATTCTTCCTGTTTTATATGCTTCAAAGGCTGCATTAACCCTTTCTTTTATCAATAAACTATTTCCAAAAACTAATCCAAATTCAGTGTTTAAGCCACTATCATCAATGCAACTATATACAATTTGTTGAATCTCATCATCAGTAAAATTTCTATCAGTTTGTATTTGTGATAATCTCATACTATCATCTCCAACTAATTTAATTTTATCATATTTTTGAATGATAGTATGTTATATTCTAAAAAAGACCTATAGATTAACCATTTTTTAATAGCCAAAATTAATTTACTTTTGTTTTAAATTTAAATAAATAATTGATAATACAAATTATAATTTAGAGGAAAAATATATAGATTCAATGAAAAATAATTTACTATATTTTTATTAAATGATATAATTGCAATATCTGTAAAATGATGAAAGGAAAACATTTATATGGAATTAAGAGATTTGTATGATTCAAAAAGAATACTAACAGGAGGAGTCATAAAGAAAGGTGAAAAGATTCCACCTGGCAAATATTATATTACGGTTATAGTTTTCATTGAAAATGATCAAGGTCAATTTTTACTACAAAAAAGAGTTAGAGAAAAAGATGGAAAATGGGCAACGACTGGGGGTCATCCTAAATCTGGAGAAAGTAGTTTAGAAGGAATCGTTACAGAAATTGAAGAGGAATTAGGTATTAATGTTAAACAAAATGAATTAACCCTATTTAAAACCATTAAAACGGAAGATGATTTTGTAGATTTATATTATTTAAAAAAGAATATAAATCTAAAAGATATAAGAAAACAAGATGAAGAAGTTGAACAGGTTATGTGGGCGTCTCATGAAGTTATTAATAAATTAATATCTGACAAAGTTTTTTTAGCTAGTCACGAGGAATTTTATAATTATTGTTTAGAATTTTTAAAAAATTAGGTTTTATATCAAACCTTTTTTATTTTGTAATGGGAACTTTAACTATCTTCAAAAATCACTAAAAAAACTTCTTTCAATTTCTATTTTGAATTATTTTAAAGATAATGTTTTTTACAAAAGAGACATTATTAATATTGACTCAAATAAATATACATCATCTTTGATAATATAATTAAAAATATGTACTAAAAAAATAAAGTGAAAGCACCTGATTATCTCCATATTAACAAAATAAAAAAACTAGTCTTATCTAAAAAACTAGTTTATATGTCATTCACCTTCCTCAAGCTTTTCATTAATTATTTCTTTAAAATGATCATCATATATTGTTAAATCTTCTTTTCTTATATATATACTAAAATAACAATTATAATCTTTATTTAATATATTATTATCAAATGCCTGTTCTTTACAACCAAACATCCAACAATTTATTCCTATTTCTTTTGTATCAATTATTTCAAATTCATAATTAGGGTATTCTTTATTTAGATAGTTAATTACTGTAATCTTCTGTTTTTCAACTAATTTATCATATTGATATCTATTATAATAATTAATCATAAAAATTAAAATTATTAATAATATTATTGCAAAAATATTTAAATAACTAAACTTACTTATTTTATATTGAACATTGTTATAATTAGTATCAGTTTTTGTTGCTAATTTAATAATTGAAAATATAATATTAAGTGTTAATAACAAAACAATAAATATAGTGTCAATTAATATATAACTTAAAATTACTCCTAATATATTCCATCCACTTATGTTACTTAATTCATTAGTAAAAAAATTAAATAGAATAACTAAATTAGCAACTGTCATTAGAATATAACTAATTATCGACTTAAATGGAATAAACTTTTTTAGTTTTATAAATCGTAATATGTAATAAATAAATAATATAATTAGAAAATAAATTGCTATAGCTGTTAAATAATTCCAACGTAAATTTTGTTTTATTAAACTATAATCAATTAATCCAAAAACAGATATTATTAATATTTGAATAGAATAAAGCACACTTTCTTTAAAATGTAATTCATATTTACAATATTTTATTAATTTATAAAAAACGAATCCAACTAAAATTCCTATCATTATTAAAATTAATATTATATAATTAAATTTCACAATCTCAACTCACTTTTAAACTTAATAATTTTTTCTTTTAGATTCAATATCAAATATACAAAGATATGAGTAATTATTTATAAACTAAATTATTACTTTAAAATTCGTAAAATATTAATTTCTTGTAATTAAAGTATATTTTATAATCACCAGTTAATTTATTTATATATCATCTTATACATATTTAGAAAATATAAATTCTAATTTTTCTATTTCAATCAAATTTTTATTTTTCAATGTTTCGTATATTTCTAAAATTTCGTTTTTATCATTTTGATTAATAATATTAAGATCTAAAATCATTGCATTATTTAGGTCGTTGGGCTCAAATTTGTCAAGTCCTTCACCACATTCTCTTTTATTTAATCTTAATATTTTTTGTGCAAGCGGTGTTAGTAAATAACAATAAAATATATTAATTGACTCTTCATCATTTATCAAGGGATAGACACCATGGAATGTTGTTAAATTTTTAATCATCAATTCATTTCGAATGATTTTTAAATTATTTCTACTAAAAACAGAAATCCATATTGGTGCTGGTTTTTTATCTTCTATCCCATACCATGGAAACCTATGACTATTTAAATATGATTTATTAACATTTAATGATTCACCATATTCAATATATTTATTATCACCACTCGTAGTTTTGTTTCTTCCATCAAAAACATACATTTTTTTTCCTT
The DNA here is from genome assembly GCA_947630955.1 of uncultured Bacilli bacterium. Taxonomy (GTDB): domain Bacteria; phylum Bacillota_I; class Bacilli_A; order RF39; family UBA660; genus UBA5578. The sequence continues at coordinate 12,044 of CANRJK010000022.1, forward strand.
TAGATAACAATTCATCAAAATAGTTTTTTGTAATAATCATTTTTTTAATATCTGCAGCCTTAGTTACGCAAGGAATGCATACATCTTTACTTAATTTAAATTTTTTTATCATATCTAAATTTAAATTAAAAAAGTTATTATTTCCTGTTGCAATTCCTCTTTTCACTTTTGCATAGTCTTTAAGACATATTAAATTTTTATAAATTTTCTTTTGGTTTTTAAAATACTTTAACCATTTTTCTTTAAAATTTAATTCTGAATATAAATAGCGGTTAATTCCTACGTTATCATATTTATTAACACATATATCATCAAAATCTTCTAAAGAATCTACATTAATAAAATCTACATATTCGTTATATTTATTATTAAAACAAATAATACATGATGTCGTCACAGCATCATCAAAAAGTTTTATTTGACTATTAAACTTTATTATTTTTTCTAACTTATGACTTTTTATAAAATATTTCTTTACAATTTCTCCATATTTTGCGTTCATAAATTCGTAAGGAATAATATAAATGCACTTGCCATTTTTACTCATTTCATTTAAACTTTTTATTAAAAAATAGATGTAATAATTTGTATAACCACTAAGTCTAATGTCATATTTTTTTTCAAAAAGTTCAATTAAATCTTTTTTTCCTTTTATTTCTTGAAATTTATTATAAGGTGGATTACATATAATTGAATCATATAATTTATTTTCAGAATATAGATAATCCTCATTATTAATAATTGTATTAAACTTAATATTTTTCTTATATTTACCAATCATCTTTTTATCAATTTCAAAACATTCTATTTTAATGTTTTGAGATATATCATTTGCTTTTTCAATAAGTATTCCCATCCCTGCAGCAGGATCCAAGAGTGTTTGTGTTTTTTCCGTGATAGCAAGTTTTGCCATAAATTCTGCAATAACAGGCTCAGTAAAGAATTGCCCTAATTGTTTTTTTGTCTTAGTCATTTAAATCGAACCCAAATAACCTTTTAAATTCATCAAAATTAACAATTGCTAAGCTTTTCTCAAATTTAACATAGAATAACACTCTTCCTCTTCCTAATTCTTTCATATCACTGTAATGTTTTGGCAAATCAATTTTTTCAAAAATGTTAGCTTCTTTATTAGCATGAATCTTAATTGTTGTTTTGTTTTGGTTTTTCACATCACTTTCAATGAAATATTCTTTTCCCTCCAAATATGGATTTGTTAACAATTCTAATATTTTTTTAAAAGATATACCATATGATTTATCAAAAAACATCTGTACATAGTAATGTGGAACATTATATCTTTTAATCCAATTATATACTACTTTTAAATCTTCAACTTTGGGAGTAATACTTAGAAAAGTTCTGGATTTTATTAGCCTTAATGAATTGTTTAATTCTTTTAATAATTTAGTCATTTCAATAATTTCAGGAGTTTTTTTCCAAGATGGAGTTGTAAATGATATGCAATGTAAATTTTCTTCAGAAATCAAAGAAATAGTATCAAATAATTTTTTATTCTTCGATATTAATAAATCAGAATAATTTTCTAAAATAACTTTCTTACTAGCCATCACTTTCTCAATTGCTTTACTATTTCTATGATTCATGTAATCTTCATATTTATCAATTAAAAATGCACTTGATCTTACTTCAATACCACATTTTGCTAAAGGTACTATTTTATCTAATTCTTCTAATGGTTTATCATTTATGTTTACTTCTTTATAAGGATAATCCTTTCTTTCAAATATTAAAACATCTGGTCTTTTGCCAACTATATCAAGTTCATCTTGATATTCTTTATAAAATTCTTTAAACCCATCCTCACCTGCTATAATATCATCATCTCGGCCATACTTTACAGCAATATATTTTTTTGAATTTTTATTTATTCCATCGATAAAAGTTTTTTCAGCCCAATCTCCCTGTTCTTTATTTGTCAAAAACTCAGATGAAACTTGTGTTGGAACAGTTCTTCTTGTTCTTTCCTTACTAAAATCAATAATATCTTTGTTGACTTTTGAAATCAAATCATTTATTTCATCAAAATAATTCATAATAATACCTCCAATTTTTAATTATTAGCGCCCAATTTATTGCATATCCAATTTTATCAATTTCATTTTTTAAAATAAATGACTCTGATTTTATCATAGAGTTTTTCCATATTTAATTTACTTACAAAGTAATATTTGCGTTACAAATATTATACTACATTTAGATTTTTTTAGATAGCACCTTAAATAAAAAAAGTTACGTATAAATAAATCAATCTTCAATTCTGATAAATAAAAATTTGTTACAGATTTCACATAATATAATCACAATACATAAATTAAAATATATAAGACAATTGAAAATGCTTATGATTCATACATAATCCCACATTGCTACACATTTTAAAAGACTTTTCAATTTCTCTTAACAAATCTTTATCATCTAACTTTTTTAATTTTTTAAGTGACTTATTTATATAATAAATAATTACTTTTTTTCTTAGCCCTTTTTTACTATCAATAGCTAGTTTAATTATGTTTTCTTCTAATTTTTCCTGATATTTTTCTTTTTGGAATTTTTCTCCACTTAATAATTCATTTATTGTTACACCAAGTTCTTTACATAAATTTTTTAAAATAGAATAATCAGGTAATTTCCTTCCATTTTCCCAATTTGAAATTGCAGGATCTGTTACTCTAATTTTATCCGCTAATTCTTGTTGCGTTATTTTTTATCCTTACGAAGTTTGGTAATAAATTTACCAATTCTCTCTTGATTCATATTTTTGTCTCCTTTAATATTTAAACTAATATAATTATACATTATTTAAGCCTTTAGTGATAGCACAGTAGCATAATCTTTTCCCAATTTATTATTTGAAATAATTTGAGTTATGTTATTAGATTTAACTTCATGAAAATATAATAATTTTATATAATTATTAGTTTCAAATATTTAACGATATCTTCCCATATTTGTGTACCTACATATTGTTTTATCTGGATTATCACAATTTAAAATAGAATATTCCATTTTTTCTCTATCAAATTTTACCAAAACTTCTTCAAAATCATATCCGTCATCTTTTTCCGTTAGAATAACATATGAGGCAGTGTCTATAGGGTCTTTTTTATAGGCAATACCAAGTGCTCTTATAGAATAAAAATTAGTTGATTTGGAAGATTCGTAAATTTTGAAGTGCACGTGACCTTGAATTATTGCATCAAATATATCAACACGTCTTCCTCTGAATAACGGTTTGTCACTAGCAGATAGATAACCTCTTAAAACTGGGCTATTCTTTCCATAAATATCTATAATTTTCCCAATTTTAGCTATAATTTCAGCTCTCTGTTCGTCACTATTTGTGTATAAGAATTGTTCATAAGGATTTGGCAACTTACGATTTATAGCATCTTGATATGTCCAAACACTTCTATTAGTAAAATCAAATCTAACATCATTGCTAAAATGACACAATCCAATTTTTTTCCCTCCTATCAATAATTCAATTGAGTGAGGATATAACGAAATAAGACCTTTCTGATGCTCATCAAGTTTTGAAAGCGTCCAAAGATAACTTTTCTCTTTTAAACAATCAAAATATGGAAAAGGTTCTATCCCAAAATTTATATAATCTTCAGAATTACCAGCAATAGATATCACGCCTCTTTTTTCTAATAAGTTCATAACTTCTCCAGGATTAGGCCCAACTCCGATATTATCTCCTAAAGAATATACTTCTTTAATATTTCTTCTTTCTATGTCATCCAAGGCAGATTGAAGTGGTTCCAATAAGGCATGTACATCAGTAATAATTGCAATTTTACGTGTTTTTTTATCGTTCATTTTTTCTCCTTTATCTTTAATATAGTTGTATATTTTATATGTGATATTATATCACGTATAATACTGACTAGTAAATTGATGAATTTGCAAATCATTGATTTATTAGTATAATAATTTTACTCATTTTTATAAAAATGAGTAAAATTTATACGATTGAGTTTAGGCATATTATAACAAGGGTCTTGTATCCATAAAAATGACGGCCTAGCTCTTTTCTTTTTATTTTC